>JBMZCV010000137.1:0-14078 GCA_049613665.1 Chitinophagales bacterium
GCACTTTTTGGAGCGAAAAACAATATTCTTGTTATTCTTAAATTCGACAGCCCACCTTCAAAGTTTTGAAAACCTTGAAGGTCTAAGCTAAATTGAAAAGTAAAGATACTAATTTTAATTATGAATTGCGAATTTTAAAAGGAAGTTGTAATATCAAATTTCACACCACTAAAAGCAGGTTCGTAGCGGCAAACACCTCCTGTGCAAACAATTCCATCTGGTTGTTTGGCGTAGCTCAATGAAAAACGAGAAGTTTTGTGCGAGTAAGACGCAAAGAATGTCGGATAATGAACGCCATCATCTATTCGCAACATATCGGCTACCGAAAAAGACCAATTTGGAGCAATACTATACTCTAGCAATATCCAAAACCAATCGCCAAAGTCTTGCAATTTTTCTGGGTGAGGGTCTTCTTTTCCGAAAAGACGATAATTTCTTTTCGTGAGCATATAAGAAAGCTCTGTTTTCAACGATTTTTTCTTACTAAATTTATAAACAAACTCTGTAAAAGGGGTGAGTGTATGCACAAAATCGCCTTTTTGCTCAAAGAAAAAACGGTTGTAATCTACAGCTTGCAAACCAACTGTTCCTTTCCATGGGCGTTTTCGCAATTTTACACTCAAATCGGCATAAAACTCTCTAAACAACAATTCGTTTTCCAAAGTGCTGATATTTGAGAAATTTCCGCTCAAAGTATAGCCTTTTTTGGGTGTGTAAGTGACATCTGCTTGCCATGCTATTTCGCCCAAAGTTTGCGTAGCGGCATTGTAGCGAGAAGCCAAACGGTAGGTGTTTTGGCGAGACATAGAAGGCAAATAATTGAGTACGCCAGCGTTTCCTGTTGGAATAGGAGAGACTCTAAAGTCGTAGTTGTCGGTATATTTTCCTTGCACCACAACACCAAAACCTCTTTGCGAATAAGTCAAGGTGCTATATCCTACAAAACCCATGTCTGGATTGAAAAGCTGTCCGCTTATATCTCGCATCACATCTTCGGTTTTGATAGCTCCTTCTACAAACCAACTGAAGTTTCCGAACTGCAATGTATTGTAAATAGAAACAGCATTAGCATTATATTTTGGCTCGAAACGGTCACCTACCGATGGATAAGAGTTAATTTCTAAAGCTATACTTTGCATACTTTTTGAGTCAATCGTACGGTTGACAGCCGAAAAACCAGGAACGAGTTGTATTTTTTCATTCACATTCACAAAACCTTCTACATTGATACCTTTCACGATAGGCTGAAAAAGTTCTATATTGTCGAAGTCAAAGTTATTTTTTGCTTTTCCTGTAAAAGCTTTTATTCGCCAATTATCGTTGATTTCGTAGCCGAGTCTAATGCCCAAAATAGATTGATCTACACCCAAAGCTCTAGCTTCATAGGCTCGAAATGTGATACCACTGCCAAATTGGTCATAAAAATAACCTGCAGTAATATCTAGTTTTTTTACTTTTTTGTTGATATACCAATATGCCAAACCTTCTTTTGAGGTTTCTCGGCTCGGATTGAAAATAAAAGAATTGTGAAACAAATCGAAACGCACGCCAACATCAAAACCCTTGTATTGATATTTCAAATTGAGCCATGCGTCAGCAGAGTAAAACAGATAATCGTAAAAAGGTGTTCCAGTAGCACCACGCAAGCTATCTTCGTCAAAATATTTAGTATTGAGTTGCAAATCGCCAGAAAATTGGCCTTTATCTTGTGCTTGTAGTTGGCTTTTGGAACAAAAACAGCACAAAATCAGAAATAGAAGTAAAGCTTTTAAGTTCATATAGGATATGTTTGCAATTTGAAAAAATAAGTATGTAGCAATGCCTTTTCAATTCAACATTTTTTATCACAATTTTCAGTTGAATAAAAAAAACGCCTTTTGGCAAGGGAAGCACTATTGTTTTTAGAAATCTTTAAAAAAAAACGTAACTGTTTAGATGTCAGCTTTTGAAATGAAAATTGTTATAACGTAAATAGTTGTGCTTTTATAAGGCTTTCCAAAGTAATTAGAATGTAAGGAATAGCCGTAATATTTGCGTCATAAATTTAAAGGCTCTTAAAATTATCTTTTTTCAAAGCAAAATAATATAAAAAATGCTATAAAAAGTGTCGTTTTCGTAGCAAAATGAAATAAAATAAGAATTAAACGTTATTTGCATTACCAAAAGGCGATTTCAATTTTGTTTTTGATGCTTTTTCATTACTGTTGAGATACTAGCTTTTGAAATAAAAAACAAGGGCATACTAACCATCGCTAGTATGCCCTATTTTTGTAGAAAAGCTATTTAAATACGCCACAAAACTAAGCTAAATACATTTCAAACTAAGTTAATGAAACGTTAATACAATGTTAATACTTCTATAAGTTCATACTTTCACTGTATATTTGTATAAAAAGTTTTTCATTTTTTCACTTTTACAACACGCTTTTGACCTCACAAAACATAAAAATAGCTATCTTTTTGTCGGCACTTGCTTTTTTGGTACTCATAAGCTTACAATATATTTTGGTTTCAAACACCTATCAGCTAAAAAATGAGGAATTTCATTTTGAATATAGCAACTCGCTTTATGATAGCTACGAAAAATGTATTGACAAAGGCATTATGTATAACGATGCACACCTTGTTGTTGATACGATGCTCATTCGTTTTCGCAACATCATAACTCAGGCAGCGAATGAAGCAGCTTGCCATGAATTGAAAAATGAAATGCTGACAAATTTTGTAACTATTTTGCAAAAACACGATGATTTAGACGCTTTTCTGGCAGAGTACCAAGAAAAAATAAACTTGAATACAAAGCTCGAATATGCGATTGTATTACGACATTTAGGCATTTTTTTAAATAACAAAAAAGAGTGGGTCGTTTTCGATGAAAAATTAGATGGCGGCGGCCAGCACATTTTGGGCAATTTGCAAAATTACAACGACAACAACAATATCGTTCATGCTCATTCGGCCGTCAATCAGCGTTGTTTGCTCGTTTATTCTTTGTATGTCGACACACCTGAACGACAAAAAATACTGCTGACGCAAATGCTCGGAATTTTTGCTCTTTCGCTTCTTTCTATTCTCATTACGCTACTCACATTTATTTTCACGATTAGAAATTGGCTAAAGCAAAAACAATTGTCGGATATGAAAAGCGACTTTATCAACAATATCAATCATGAACTAAAAACACCATTGGCCACGATTAGCATTGCCAACAAAAGTTTGCAAAATGCTAAAATTAGGCAAAATGAAACTAAAGCCTTGCAAACGACAGCCATCATTGAGCGACAAACCAAACGCTTGCAACACCTCATAGAACAAGTGTTGGAACTCACACAACAAGAGCAAGAAACGATACATTTGAAATTAGAAACAGTTCAGATAAATGTGTTTTTGAAAACTATTGTTGATGATTTTTCAACAAACATCATAAATGAAGACATTAGTATTCAAACCGATTTTTCGGCTAAAAATGATATGGTCACTATCGACAAATTTCATTTTACAACAGCAATTTTCAACCTTTTGGATAATGCAGTAAAATATAATGACAATGAAATTTCGGTTTCTATTGCTACAAAAAATTTAAAAAATGCGATACTTATAAAAGTCAGCGACAATGGAATAGGAATGGATAAGCAGACGCAAAAGCATATTTTCGACAAATTTTATAGAGGCCAAAAAGAAAATATTTATCATCACAAAGGTTTGGGCTTAGGGCTTTTTTATGTCAAAAAAAGCATTGAATCACATGGCGGAAAAATAACAATTAGTAGCAAAAAAGGATATGGTAGTTCTTTTAGCATTTATTTAAACCAAAGTGCTTAATCAGACAAAAATAAACATATATCTCGTTGGAGCTAACACGCTGAACATCAATGCGTTAGCAACTAAACTAATGCTTTATTAAATAGGTGCTTGGCACTTAAAATCATTTTTTTATGGTAGAAAATACGATTAAAATTTTATTGGTAGAAGACGATATTGATTTGGGCAATGTCATGAAGCAATATTTAGAAATCAATGATTTTGAAATACAGCTTTGCCGAAACGGAAAAACAGGCTTAGAATGTTTTAAAAATGCAAATTACGACTTGTGTATTCTAGATGTGATGATGCCCAAAATAAATGGCTTTACTTTGGCAAGGCATATCAGAGATGAAAATGATAATGTTCCTTTTATCTTTTTGACGGCCAAAAATCAGAAGATAGATAGAATGACAGGCCTAAAACTCGGAGCAGACGACTATATCACAAAGCCCTTCGAAATTGACGAATTGGTGCTGCGATTGCGAAATATTTTGCGAAGAACCCAAACCATTAATCTTGAAAAACAACAAATTGCGAGTTTTATTTTTTGCGAAAAACAACAACTGCTACAAAAAGATGATACGCAACAACGGTTGACAAAACAAGAAGCAAAACTATTGGCTCTTTTACTAAAAAATCAGAATGCAATAGTCAAACGAGCCGATATTTTGGCTCAACTTTGGGGCGATGTTGATTATTTCAATGGTCGAAGCCTTGATGTTTTTATCAGCCGATTACGCAAATATCTGAAAGCTGATTCTAATATCGAAATTGAAACAGTAAGAGGTCTTGGTTATATTTTGAAAATAGTTTAGGTGTTGAGTTCTAGCTGTCTTGCTACAAAAGCGAAAAAGGCTTACAATTTGCTTTTTTAAGCAAATTGTAAGCCTTTTTATTGTAACCCAATAGTTACAAAAAAATAAAACCTTACGCCAAATTGTGAAACACATTGACGATATCATCATCTTGTTCGAGAAAGTCAATAAACTCTAAGACTTCGTCCATTTGTTCGTCATTGAGTTCTTTGTGATGTGTTGGAATACGCTCTAGCTCCGATTTTTTTACTTCTACCTTATTTTGTTCTAAGGCTTCTTGCATTTTGCCAAAATCTGTGAAAGCGACATATATTTGCACAAAATTTTCGTCATCTATTGTAGTTTTGTCCGTATATTCTAGTCCATAATCAATATATTCTAGCTCAAACATTTCGAGGTCTTCGATATACTCTTCTTTGATATAGAAAACTCCCATACGATTGAAAATAAAATCGTGCATACCTAGTGTACCAAGTGAGCCACCTTTTTTGCGAAAAAAAGAACGCACATTGGCTACCGTTCTTGTCGGATTGTCGGTAGCAGCCTCTACGATTACTGCCACACCATGCACAGCCATGCCTTCATATCGTGTTTCCTCAAAATTGCTAGTATCTTTGTCAGATGCTTTTTTGATGGCGGCATTAATTCTATCTTTGGGCATCTGCACCGCTTTAGCATTTTGAATAGCTCTTCTCAAAAGCACATTTGTATCGGGGTCAGGGCCGCCTTGTTTTACTGCTATTGTGATATGTCTTACGGCCTTCGTAAACTGTTTGGCCATTTTATTCCATCTGGCAAATTTTGTTGCCTTTCTATATTCAAATGCTCGTCCCATTAAAATCGTTATTATTTTTTGTGATACTCTTTTTATTATCAAAAAAAAGACTGTCGCAAAATGTTAAATATTCAATATTTTTTAGCAAAAATACTAAAACTTCATTGACTATGCAAAAGTTCATATCTGAAATGTCGTCATTTTTTTTGAGTATGGCTAAAATTCTGTTTTTTATTTAGGTCTCTTTTATTTATCTTAGCAAATGAATAGATATGTGTCAAGTACTATTTGACGATGCGGCCATTTGTGAAAATGTCTTAAAAATTGAAGTATTAGCTTTCACAATTCGTCTGACTGCTTATATATCAACACTTTTTTAACAAAAAAAATAAAAACCACTTTAAAATGAAAAACACATTTTTTGTTTTCAGTCTGCTTAGTATATTATTCTTGGGATTGTCGAGCGATATTTTGGCACAAAAAGCTAAAAGACCCGATAGCAACAACTCGACAAGTGAAGGACGCTTTTTTTTAGAAGGTAGTTTTGGCTTCAATGTCAATAATAATTCAACGGCCATTTTATTTTCGCCCCTGATAGGATATAAAATAAACAACAAACTTTCGTCAGGTGGCGGCCCTATGTTTGAATATACAAGCTACCGTTACAATCAAACAGATGTATATAAAAACACTACTTTTGGCGGCCGTGCTTTTGCTCGTTACAATGTTTTGGATAATCTTTTTGTGCATGGCGAGTATAATATCATCAACTACAAACGATATATTGATAATAAGCGAATCTGGGAATCTCATTTGCCTGTTGGTGGTGGCTATCGCCAAAGTTTAGCAGGCCGCTCTACCATAAATTTTATGGTGCTGTATGATGTTTTGTATAATCAAGATTCCGACTATAATCGTTATAGCACTTACAATGGCTTTATTATTAGAGGAGGTATCAACTTTGGCTTCTAAGCAACGCTCAAAAAATAAATTCTTTAGCTTTTCGTAGTTCAAATGATTTTATTGTCTTAAATTTGCGTGATAAGTAGTCAGACAAAAATATCGTGACTGCTTACTGAGGCTAATACCTTGATTTTTTCAAGACATTAAGAATCAACAATGGTTCTGACATTTTTTATAACAAGTTTCAGTTGAATAAAAAAAACACCTTTTGACAAGGGAAACATACTATTTTTCAGTTCAAAAGGCCATTAAATTTGAAGATATTGGCCGCCTTAGTAACAGTAAAAAAATGTATAAATGTCCGAACCATTGTAATCAAACAAATACTTCATTAAATAGTGCCTAGCACTTAAAAAAAAATTAAAACAGTATGACTCAAGAACAGCTAAAAACACTAGCCGACCGCTTGGATTTGTTGAGGAGGTATCTTTGACGTAGATAATCGAATAGAAGAAATAAAAAACGAAGAGGCTTTTTCTTTAGACCCAAAATTTTGGAGTAATCCAAAAAAGGCTGAAGCTGTCATGAAATCTCTGAAGTCTAACAAATATTGGGTACAACTTTTTCAAAATACTTATACTGAATATGAGGATTTACTCATTTTAGAAGAGTTTTTGCAAGAAGATGAAACAGTAGAGGAGGAAGTCAAAGAGCAACACAAAAAATTGCTGAAAAGCTTAGAGGAATTGGAGCTGAAATCTACGCTCAATGCTCCTGAAGATGAGCTAAACGCCATTTTGACTATAAATGCTGGTGCTGGTGGCACAGAAAGCTGCGATTGGGCCGCTATGCTCATGCGAATGTATGTGATGTGGGGCGAAAAAAGTGGCTTTAAAGTGCGTGAGTTAGATGTGAAAATGGGTGATGTCGCTGGCATCAAATCCGTTTCGCTCCAATTTGATGGCAACTTTGGCTATGGCTATCTAAAAGGCGAAAATGGTGTGCATCGGCTTGTTCGCATTTCGCCTTTCGACTCCAACAGCCGTCGACATACTTCTTTTGCGTCCGTTTTTGTGTATCCGCTTGTAGATGATACCATCGAAATTGAACTCAATCCTTCCGATTTGGAATGGGACACTTTCAGAGCAAGTGGTGCGGGCGGCCAAAATGTAAATAAAGTAGAAACTGCCGTGAGAGTGCGACACCTACCAAGCGGCTTAGTCGTAGAATGTCAGGAGCAACGCTCGCAGCCGCAAAATAGAGAAAAAGCTTTGCAAATGCTGAAATCTCGCCTTTATGAAGTTGAACTAAAAAAACAAGAGGCAGAAAGAGCAAAAGTAGAGAGCAATAAACGAAAAATTGAATGGGGTTCGCAAGTCCGAAATTATGTGATGCACCCTTACAAGCTTGTCAAAGATTTGCGAACAGGACAAGAAACAGGCAACGTACAAGCTATTATGAATGGCAATTTAGATGATTTTATAAAAGCGATGTTGCTCTACCGAAAAGCATAAAATAAGGGCGAACCTAAGTGTTCGCCCTATAAACAAAAAAACAATTTAATGCAACTTAAACACAATAGGCAAGGTAAAACGCACTTTTACCGCCTTTCCACGCTGTTTGCCAGCCTTCCATTTTGGCATTTTTGAGACCACCCGCAAAGCTTCTGCATCGCAGCCAGCACCACCGCCAGCTATTCCTCTCGCAATTTGTGGCTCGCTGATACTACCATTTTCCATAACGACAAACGTAACAAATACCTTTCCTTCAATACTATTTTCTTGTGCCATTCTTGGATAATTGAGATTTTTGCTCAAGTATTGATACATTTTTTTTGTACCACCCACAAATTCAGGCATCTCTTCTACTATCGTAAAAATTTCTGGCTCTTCTGGTTCAGCTTCTTTTATCGGCTCTTCCACAATATCTATTTCCAAATCCCCTTCATCAATATCTTCAAAAATGTCGATAGGAATTTCGATTTCCGTATCTGCTTCCACTTCTGTATCCAAAATCTCTGGCTCTTCCTCTATTTCTATTTCATCTTCCACAATTTCGAGTTTTGGCGGTGGCAACGGTTTGGGTGGCGGTGGTGGAGTATGTTTTGTTTGCGGAGGCAAAACTTCCGTAAAATCTTCAAACATGCCATTGTCTATCAAATCTTTTCCTACATCATCGGTAGCTGCATAATTGAAAGCATACATTACCCAAAGCATCGAAATAATAAGCCCTATTTGCAAAAAACTAAAACGAAATTTCTCTGTATCGGCTTCTGGATATACTTTTTGGCTTATTGAAATCGCTGTGTTATGATGTTTTTTTCTTATTTTTTCGGGCGATTGCCAAAGATAAAAGAGTTTTAAAAATATAATTATCAAAGCTGGACTGAGCAAAATTATTAGAAAATATAGCATGATATTTCTTTTTTTAGTGAAAAAAATGAAATCTGAAAAACGTTTTTTGTTTCCCTTTCTGCTTCAAATTTCCACTAAAAACATTATTTTTTCAAACCAAAATAAGTAAGTGTAAACGCAAAAATGATAAGTGTAAGCTTTCGATAAGTAAGTGTCTGTTTTTTTATTTAATAAGTTTTATTTTTTTACACTTTTTTTATTGACAATATTTTCTTAGCTAAAACATTGACTTTCAATATTTTATAAAATGATTTTAAATTAATTTATATTGAAAATAAAATCTTTTTCGCAAAAAAATAAAAATTATGGAACTAAAACGAAAAGCCTTGAGTTTATAAAACCGTACTTCGCAAACGACAATATTTGCGTTTTCAAAATACAACATCATAAAAAGTTCTTCCACAAATGATTTTTGCCTAAAAGCTTAAAGCCATGAAAAAATTAGAAAAAAAATTATTTGGAAAGGAACTTTTTTAAATCGCTGAAAGTTATCAATAGCGTACTTCGCAAATAGAAATAGCGAAACACTTTTTTCTGATAATAGAATTAAAATAAAAATGATTTCAAGACAAAAACATACACCACACATTGCCGAAATGCTCGGAGGCAGTCAGCCCAAACAAGATAGTTTTGGGCTAGGGAAAAGGCGTGGTTTGCCAACATAACAATCAAAATACTTCATCAGTATTGATAATGCAAACCACCTCGTTTTAAACTTACGTTTTTTATGCGAAGGTGGTTTTTTTATGTCTTTTTCAAAAAATATTCTTTTTTATCATTTTTATTATTCATTGAAAATCAATCTTTAATATAGCATTTTATTTAAAACTTTTACAAATTAAAATACTTCACATTATGTTACATATTCGCTTCAAAGGCCGCTCTTATGATTTGCAAGCAGGCCAAATTCGACTAAACATCAATGCCAACGATAGAACTATCTTGGAATGCGTAGCCAACTTTTTGGAAGTAAATATCAGCGAGTTGAAAGACAGTTATGTGATTGACCGAAGACCAAATGGCAATATCATCGTGCGGCCAGAAGCCGTATATGGTTGAAAATAGTGCCTAAAAAACTAAAATAAGGTTTCAACTTTGGCAAAAAACATCGCACCCAAACTTGCGAAGCTTACATACATATTTACTTGGATAGTATTTTTGACTCATAATCAAAAAAAGGTAGGTTCAATTCCTATTTGTTGCTTACAGCTTCTCTTACTTGTGCGATGTTTTATACAAAACTAAAAATTAATAATTAAAATATCGTTGTGTCCCAACGCTCATAAGCTTACATACAAGTCTAATGGTTAGACGCAAAATTCGGGTTTTTGAGATTGCAGGTTCAAATCCTGCGTGTGAATCAACAGCTTTGACGACTTACACAACGGTATTTTTTTTCAAAACAACACAACATAAATTGCGGAGTAGAGCAGTGGTTAGCTCGCCAGTCTCATAATCTGGAGGTCGTAGGTTCAAATCCCACTTCCGCAACATTTTCAAAAAAAGAAAGACTGCACCCTAACATGCAAAGCTTACATACATCGTTTCAGACGCTAGTGTCGTAGGTTCGAGTCCTACTATCTCCACTATCAAAAATAAAAAATGGAGATATAGCTCAGTTGGTAGAGCATAGTCATATAGACGCTTTTCAAACTTGTGCAGTTTTTCTTTTTTCAAAAAAAAATATATAAAAAGTTGTCGCACCCCAACCGCAGAAGCTTACATACTAGCTCAATTTGGTAGAGCAATTGATTTTTAATCAATCTGTTATTGGTTCGATTCCAATGTACAAAAACAGCTTTTCAAACTTGTGTGACGACTTTTTCAAAAAAATATTTTACAAAATACAAAATTAAAATGCTATTGCACCCTAACCGCAGAAGCTTACATACTAGCTCAATTTGGTAGAGTAATTGCCTTCCTCGCAATGTGTTATCGGTTCGAATCCGATGTACGACAAACAGCTTTTCAAACTTGTGCGATAGCGTTTTTTAACTTAAATATCTTGTTTCCTTTTTGAATATTCAAGTTACTATAAATATTCCAAGCTTTTGGTTTTGAAAAAACTAAAAACTAATAATTTAAAATTAAAAACTATAAATAGTCATGTTAAATTTATATCTCATTTTTTGTAAACGGAAGGTTTTTCCATAAAGCTTTTCATTACAAAATAAAATAATCAAAAGCTTTCTGGGCGTATAGCTCAGTTGGCAGAGCATCTGACTTTTAATCAGAGAGTCGCAGGTTCGAACCCTGCTACGCCCACTTTTTTAAGTGCCAAGCACTACTTAATATACACTCTAATTTGTGCTAACGTTTTGGAAATAAAGATGTTAGCTTTCACAAATGAGCATCTTATTTTTAATGTTTTCCTAAGTGAAAAAAATAGAAATTGCCATGAAAATATTACGAACACTAATGGAGCAAGCTTTGGGCAATTTATTTGGACTGAAGCAAAAGATTGAAAAACAAACTGAAAGTTTTTCGAGCGGAAATACATCTAATTTTTTATCAAAACAAGAAAAAGAAAATACAATGATACGTCAAAATTCTACACAAAATGAACGTGACTGGCGTTTAGATATGTTGAATAGCTTGCTGACAACACCGCATAGAGAATTGAAACAAATAGTTGAACTACATCAAATGATGCTTGAAATTGACCCTATTTTTTATGCTCCTTTAGCAGTTTGGTACGAAAAAAATGGCGATATTAGAGACCATAAAGAAGTATTTACAGCTTGTTTATTGACAAGCACTTTTCCAGACCATAGAGATGTCGGTTTTGCGTTGTTACAAAAACTAGCACCTTATCAAGTGTCTCGTGTAGTTGGTATTTTGAAAAAATATTTGGGCAAAGTGCCACGCTCTGCACGAACCGCTGTTAAGTTTTATTTGGAAAAAAGAGAAGCAAATCCGAAATTTTTCGATAGAGCTGTTTTGCGTAATCGCAAGACTATCAAGGGTTTATACGCTGGTTTGCATATCAAACCTTCGGCTCGTGCCAATGCGATTTTGTTTAAAAATAAAGCACCAGAAGATAGTTTGGCTTATCAACTAAAGCTGTTGGCGAAAGCTGAATCGCCTTTGGAACAAGCACAAATTATTGTGACGTATAAAATTCCTTATACGATTGCGGTAGGTGCAGTAAGCAAAATTACGCCTACAATTTTGGTGGCTTTGATTAGCGTGATGTCGCCGCAAGAAGTGATTAATAACTTGAAATCTTTGAAGGCGAAAGGTGCGATGAATCATGCCGATGTGAAAGCCTTGATTGATGAAAAATTGATTGAGGCTCAAAACTCGAAGCGTGTGAGTGCTTTCAAAACGCAAGTGGCCGCAAAAGCTGCAAATGTCGATGCGGAAACTGCCGAGCGTTTGGAAAAAGTAATGAACAAGCAAGCAAAAGCAAAAGGTTCGATTAGCAAAAATACCGCTTTATTGGTCGATAAATCTAGCTCAATGACGGAAGCTATTGAGTTGGGTAAACAAATTGCGGCTACGATTTCTGGCGTGACGACTGCCAATTTGTATGTGTATGCTTTCGACTCGATGCCTTACGAAATCAAGAAGCGAGGAAATGGCGAATTGAGCGATTGGACAAAATCGTTTCGTGGTGTTATGGCAAGTGGTTATACGAGTATTGGTGCGGGTTTAGAACCTTTGCGTAAGAAAAAAAGAGTAGTTGAACAAATCATTATCGTGACTGATGAAGGCGAAAATACTGCTCCGTTTTTCAACAAAAGCTATGCGGCTTATTGTCGAGAAATGAAAGTTACGCCAGATGTTTTGATTGTGAGAGTTGGACGATATGCCAGCACGATGCTTGAAAAACAACTGAAAAGTCAAGGCGTTTCGGTAGAAGCACTTGAATTTAAAGGTGATTATTATGCTTTGACCAACTTGATTCCATTGTTGAACCGTCCTTCTCGCTTAGATTTGTTGATGGAGATTTTGGAAACGAAATTGCCAAAAAGACCAATAAAAAGAGTCGTGAAACAAGCGGCTTGATAAAAGACATTTTAAATTTTTGTTTACTGTTTGTGATTTTAAGTTCATGTAGATTTATGATTTCCATAGATTCTGCATGAACTTTTTTGCGTAAAAAAGACGAGCGTTCTATTTTAGAAATCATACAGCCATTTACCAGTAGTTAATCAAAAAAACAAGGCATTTGCAAAATATTATAACTCAAAAAAACGATAACTCTAGCCGTTGTTTGGTGTTATCACCAACAACTAAACTTCTCAATTAGCTAGTAATATCATTTTATCACTCATAACTTGTTGGTAATAACATCAACAAGGGCATTATATATTTATGAAATAGATATTTTAAAAAACAATAACAGTTAGTAAAAAATAGTGCTTCTAATTTTGCAAATCATTTTTTCAAATAAAAAATCGCTATCTTTGCTTTCAAAATTTGGAGAAAAACAATGCCTAAACGATATTTTATTGAAATTGCCTACAACGGCACAAACTACTGCGGCTGGCAAGTGCAGCCCAATCAAATTACGGTACAATCTGTTTTGACAGATGCTTTGAAAACTATTTTTAATCAGCCGATACGCACTATTGGCTGTGGCCGAACTGATTCTAGCGTTCATGCAAGGCAGTTTTTCGTCCATTTCGATGCCGAAGGCAATGTGCCAGAAAACTTTTTGTATCGCATCAACAAAATGTTACCCAAAGATATTTCCGTTTATCGCCTCATCGACAATGTTGCAGAAGATGCCAACACTCGCTTCAATGCAACTTATCGTGCTTATACTTATTATATTCATTTCGAGAAAAATCCGTTTTTGTTTAAACAAAGCTTTTTTTATCCGTGGCGGCCGCTAGATATTGCTGCGATGCAAGAAGCCATTGATTTGATACCGCAATACAATGATTTTAGAATGTTTTGCAAAAGTGGTGGTTCGCAAAAGCACTATTTGTGTCGCATTTTTAATGTAGAAATGATAATAGACGAGCAGAAAATGGAGTTTCATATCGCTGCCAATCGTTTTTTGAGAGGTATGGTTAGGCGAGTTGTCGGAGCGATTTTGATGGTTGGCAAAGGCAAAATTTCGCTCGAAGAATTTAAATATACACTCGAAACCAAACGCCCACGTTTTGCAACCATCAACAAGGCAGCACCACCACAAGGTCTTTTTCTCACCGAAGTTCGCTATGATTTTTTAGAAGATATAAAACGGTAAACAGTTCATTTTCAGTAAAAAATAAATTATTAATATGGCAAATATAGCATCATTTACATTCAGTCCATTTCAAGAAAATACTTATGTCATTTATGACGAAACAAAAGAATGTATCATCATAGACCCAGGCTGCTATGACTCGCAAGAGCGAAATATTTTAGTCA
>JBMZCV010000138.1:0-13995 GCA_049613665.1 Chitinophagales bacterium
CAATATTTGCAAATTTAATGGCCTTTTGAACTGAAAAATAGTATGTTTCCCTTGCTAAAAGGTGTTTTTTTATTAAACTGAAAATTGTTATAAAAAATGTCCGAACCATTGTTAAATAATGCCTTTTTAGTGAAAAAAACAGCAAGATACATGAAGTATATGTATCTTGCTGTTTTTTCGTTGTAAGGGCTGTTCGACTTTTATTTTTTAAGCTAAAGAATAAGATTTAAACAGTTTCTAAATGGTTTAGAATATTTTTTGCAAACTTAGAGGCATCTAAAATGAAATAACCTGCGTTTATAAAGTTGTTGAGCAGTCATTCAATTTTTTTTGACTACTTCAACGCTAAATTTTCCTCATATCAAGAACCTATCGTAAACATTTTTAAAAAATACCTAACCATTTTTTACACAAAACCTTAATTTTTTTTATTATGTTACGAAGAAACTGTAAAGAACTAAGAACAAACTTTTTGAAAAACATGAAAGCCAAACTAACAAATATTTCTATATTTTGTCTGTTTGTTTTTGCTTTCAATTTAATACATGCAGTACCTTTGCCACCGCCGCCAGACATTGACGGAACGGCCGCTTCTTGCGTTGGCGACTGCGAAACCTACACGGCCACCAATGGACAAGGTGGCCCTTATACTTGGCAAATTTCTGGTGGATTGCCAGCCTTTGCCACAGGCGAAACCGTCACGATTTGTTGGAACAACGCCAGCAATGCCAACATCAATTTGACAGATGCTAGTGCCACGGCAGGAAACGAAACAAGCAATTTGGCAGTAGCACTCTCACAGCCTCCGCAAACGAGTATTATTACACCGCCTTATCCTTTGTGTACTATGCCAGAGCAACATTGTGTTTTGGATAGTGTAGAAGCGACAGGCGGAGCAGTAGATGATTATCTTACACTTTGGTCAAGTGGTGGTATTCCAATAAATGTACTTACAATAACATCGCAAACTTTAGCTGCAAATGATTTGGTAATGATAGATAATGAAAGTTTTGTTATTGGAAATGGAGTAATACCTAGTGGGTGGGTTACTTTTTTTGTAGAAACATTTATTAATATAACAAGTCAGCCATGTTTTGGCGAAATAACTACTCTTGATGATTTTCCTCCTACGTTTGTTTACACACCGCCTTCAAATTTTGCAGGTACGGATGCTTTTACTTATACCGCCACATATACACTTTTAGATGCAAATGGAAATCTGTTAAGCACTGAACTTGGCAGTGGGACTGTTACCATAGAAGTTTTAGATGGTGGCACAGGCCAAACCGAAGGCCAATCAGAATCGTCATGTATCACGGCTTGCCCAAATAGTACAGCAACTTATGAGGTAGCAGATGCAAATGGAAATACTTATAATTGGAATGTAGAAGGTGCTAATAATGTTACTGAAAACGGCAGCGAAATTAGCATTGAATGGGGAACGGCAGATGGCTTTTTGAGCATCACAACGACAAATGCAGATGGCTGTTTTGATACTGACGAGTCTTGTGTTGAGATGTTAGAAGCACCAACAGCGAGTTTTACGACTTCTCCTTCTACAAATAATAATTCATTGACGATTTGCAACAATCAAACTGTATTTTTTACGAATGAAACAGAAAACGGCAGCGAATATTTGTGGGATTTTGGCGATGGCACATTTTCGGCAGATATTAGCCCAACACATCAATATACGACTGCTGGAACTTATACGGCAGTTTTAACCGCAACAAGTGGTTGTCTTTGCTCGGCTTCTACAAGTATCACGATAGAAGTAGAACCTGCCGAATCTCCAACTATTGAATGTACTGGAACAGAATGTGCAGGTAGTACCGCAACTTACACAACTAATTCTGATTGTGGCACTTTCGATTGGTTACTTACTGGACATAGCAGCATCATTGAAGGTGGAGGCACAAACGACGATTTCGTTACAGTAGAGTGGGGAAGTGGCACTTTGGGAACTATCAGCTTGGAAGTAGCGAGTTGTACGCAAACATTTTGCAGCGAACCTGTTGTTGTCGAAATTCCTTTGATAGCCGAAACTGCCGTAGTTAGTGGCCCAACTGTTGCTTGTAATGGTGAAATAGCGACTTTTTCAGCACCGCATTTTGATGCCACAAGCTACACTTGGTCATTTGATGACGCTATTGCAACTATTGTTTCTGGACAAGGTACAAATCAAATCAATGTGAGTTTCAACTCGTGGAGTACCAATATTTCAACCGATATTGAAGTAAATTACGAAAACTGTTATCTGGAATGTAGTGGTTCTGGCCTTTTGAGTGTGGATTTACGCACACGATTTACCATTGCTGAAATACCTGATGTTTGTGAAAATGAAACTTCTTATCTTTTTGCTACACAAATACCAAACGGCTGGCCAGAAATTAATTGCGATTGGAATATCACAACGCCAGATGGAACAGTTTTAACAAATGTTACTACAAATACAGGCAATTTTCAATATGCTTGGAATGCTGGAGCAGGTGTTTATCATGTAGAAGCTATCGCAACAGATGCTAATGAGGTGTGTAATCCTATCGCAAATTTAGCGGTTCGTGTGCTAGCAAAACCTGAAATGCCAACAGCTATTGACGGCCCAACAACGATTTGCCCAAATGGAATGTATCAATATACAGCGAGTGCTAGTGAAATAAGCGGCTCTTTTTCGTGGATTATCACAAGTGGAAATACGATTACACAACAAACAGGAAATACAATTATCGTTGATTGGGGCTTAACGCCACCTTTCGAGTTAGCGGTTTTTCAAACAGGAAATGAAGCACCTGGCTGTCATTCAGATACATTGAACATTGAATTGCAAAGCATTGGAGCATTTACCGTATCAGGCGATAATCAGCTTTGTCAGGAAGGAGTAGGCAGTTACGAAACAGATATTGTTTTAGAAAGTGAAAATTATGATTGGCAAATTGTGCCTGCCAATGCTGGAAGCATTATTAGTGGAAATAATACAGAAAGCATTGAAATTCAATGGAATGAAGCAGGAAATCATGTGGTAGAACTAAATCTGTGTGGGCAAACTGCTATTTTTAATGTGAATGTGTGGCCATTGCCAACGCCAGAAGTGACAGCACCAGATGGACTTTGCCCAAATGCAACGGCTATTTTAAGCACAACGATTGCTTATGATTCTTATACTTGGGAAAATGAAAACGGTGTTATTTCTACTGACCCAACTGTCGAAATTTCAGAAGGTGGACATTACCAATTGAGCGTTGCCGACAATAACGGCTGCGAAGGAACGGTTACATTTTTTGTAGATGATTATGAGTTTCCAGAAGCATTTGTTTCTACCAATAATTGGATAGATTATTGTTCAGGAAACACAAATATCGTTTTATACACACCTGAAAGCGACCCTGCTTATAGCTATCAATGGCTATTAGATGGAAACCCTGTTGGCACAAATAGTGCAAGTTTAAACTTTACTAATTATGGCGAATATAGCGTAATGGTAACAACCGAAAATGGCTGTATGTTAGCGTCCAACAAATTGGTTTTAGATGAAGACTTGACGGCTTGTGGTGGCGGAACTTGTAGTGGTGGAAATTGCAATTTGCCATCTGCTGGTGGCACTTGTGTTCCTCAATTTTTGCTAGACTTCAATACTTCAGCTACTTTTTGCAATGAAGTTAGCTTCTCTAGCAATGGCATGAACTCATTTTCTTGGGAGTTTGGCGATCCGCTTGGTGGTGCTTCTTCCTTAGAAAATCCGACACATACTTACAGTGAAGTTGGTACTTATTTTGTAACACTTTATTCGCAAGTACCTGATATATCTGGTATAGGAACGTGTTTGATAGGCGTAAAAAAAGAAATAGATGTGCCTATTTTGGCAGATTTTACTGCACTAGAAGCTTGTGCAGGAGAGGAGGTTACTTTTTCTGACATTTCAACATTTATACCAACAACAAATATCGATTCTTGGCAATGGGATTTTGATGATTCTAATACTTCTAATCAAGCAAACCCAACACATATTTATGCAAATGCAGGAAACTATGATGTCACTTTAACAGTTTCGCATAGTAGCGGCTGCATTTCTGAAATCACGAAAACTATTCAAATTTTTGCAGATCCAGAAGCAGATTTTTCAACAGTTGCTAGTGTTTGCGAAAATACTAGCGTGTCTTTTTCTGCCAATGATTTGTCAGATATTGTAGAGTGGGAATGGAATTTTGGCGACCCTGCAAGCGGCACGGCAAACACTTCTACCAATGCCAATACTTATCATGTTTTTGAAACGCCAAATACTTATACCGTAACACTCAGTTTTACGAATATTTATGGTTGTATCAATTCTTTTTCGCAAAATATAGATATTGTTCCAAATGATTTAGCACTCGGAAATATAACACTTTCTACCCCATCGCCTTTATGTGCTGGCGAAACGACAATTTTAACTGCACCAAGCGGAGGCGAAACATATCTTTGGTCATCTGGCCACACTAGCGAAGAAATAACAGTAGGCGAAACAGGTATTTATAGCGTCACAATTACGAATATTGAAGGTTGTGAATTTTTGCCAAATGCCGTTTCTGTTATTATAAATGATTTGCCAGAAGCAGCAATTCAAGCAGATTTTTACGATGATTTTTCAGATTTTACGCCTGAAACTTCTTACAATAGCGTTGATATTTGTGAAAACGAAAGTATAAGTTTAGTAACAAAATATCAAGCAAATTATGAATATGAATGGTCTAGTGGCGATACATGGTATAATATAAACTTGAATGGCCAAAATTTAGGTGTCGGAACACACACTTATCAAGTAACTGTTACGAACTCTACAACAGGTTGTTCAGCAGTTTCAGCACCTTTTGAAATTGTCGTTCATGAGTCGCCAAATGCGTTTATTGATGCCTTCCCATTTGGCACAATTTGCGAAGGAACACCCGTAACTCTTACCGCTTATAGTTGGCAATCTGATGTCCAATTTTATTGGAATAATGGCCAAGAAGGTACAACAATTACGGTTTATGAAGCAGGCAATTATCAAGCGACAGCAGTTAGCGAGTTTGGCTGTGTAGGATATAGTGCTACTTATACCGTCTATGAAAAACCAGACATTTCGCTAGTGCCATCTGGCTGTTATACTCGTTGCGAACCAGACACGATTTGCTTGCCTGCAATGCCAAATATCAGCACTTACCAATGGTTTTTTGAAGGTTCGGCAGTAGCTGCTCCAGAGGGAAATGTAGCCAATTTTGTCGCTTCTGAAAGTGGAGAATATCAAGTAGAATTGACAAATAACAATGGCTGTTCTGACATATCAAATCCATTGAATTTAACCATTATGCCTAAACCTGTTTTAGCAGTTGAAAATGTGCAAGATGTAAGTTGCAATGGTTTGGGTTTGATAGAAATAAGCACAAGTAGCGGCACGCCAGCATTTAACTATGAATGGTCACACGATGCTGCTTTGAATGCAGAAACAGCCGATAACCTAAATGCAGATGATTATAGTGTTACTGTAACAGATGACTTTGGTTGTTCAGATGAAATTGCAGCAACTGTAACGAGTAGCTCTTCTTTAAGTGCTACTGCAAACATCGTTGATATAACTTGCGATACAGCAGGAGCAATTGCGATAGATGCAGCAGGAAATGGTTTGGTTTACGATTGGTCACATGATGCCTTTTTGCCAGATGCACTTGCTACAGATTTAGCCGCAGGCATTTATAGCGTAACGATAACAGACGAAAACGGTTGCGAAGCAGTTTTAGAGAACTTAGAAGTTTTGGATAATGGCGGTTTATTTACTGCCACCTCATCTATTTTGAATATCAGTTGTAGCAGCACAGAAGGCAGCATCACAATTACCTCAGATGGCGTAAATTCAACTTACGAATGGTCGCATGATGCTACTTTATCAAGCAATGTAGCCAATGGTTTAGCCGCAGGTATTTATAGTGTAACGGTAACAGACGAAAATGGTTGCGAAGTGATATTAGACAATTTGGAAGTGGTGGACGATGGCGGAAACTTATCTGCAACTGCCGATGTGATAGATGCAAGTTGTGGGCAAGATAATGGTAGTATAACGATAAATGCAGCAGGCAATAATTTGACTTATGTATGGTCGCACGACCCAACTTTAACAACAAATGTTGCTTTCAATTTACTTGGAAATACAAGTTATGAAGTAACTATAACAGATGGCACAACTTGCTCAACGGTCATTAATGAATTTGTCGGAACAACGGAAGGCATTAGCACAAATGTAGTGAGCATTGTTCATGGCATTTGCGGACAAAACGATGGCGAAGTTGTGGTAGAAGCAACTGGAGGAGCAGGCAATTTTAGCTATGAATGGTCGCATGATGCTACCTTAAATGAAACGACAGCAAGCAATTTGGGAGAAGGTTTGTATAGTGTTACGGTTTCAGATGAAAGTGGATGTACGGCTTTGGCACAAGCTATTTTAACAGCAGAATTGCCAATTTTTACAGGAAATTGTTTAGAAACGACAAACTCAAGCATCACATTTTCGTGGAATGAATTGGGAGGTGTAACAGCTTACGAAGTTGTTTATGGAACAGAAACAACAAGTAGTACAGACAATTTTTATCTAGTAGAAGACCTAGCGGCTGACGAAGAAGTTACGATTACGGTAACGCCAATTTTCGATACTGTAAACTGTCTAGTAGAACCGCTCGAATTGACTTGTACTGCCATAGATTGCCCAGACTTGACATTAGAAATTATAGAATTAAATGCTGTTTATTGTGAGGAGGAAGAAACAGCAATTGTGTTGGTAGGCGAGCCTGCTGGCGGTGTTTTCACGATTGATAATGTAGAAGTAACAGAGCTTGTTCCAAATACGCTTTCATTGGGCGAACATACTGTAACTTATACTTTTACAGATGAAAATAGCTGTGTATATCAAACCGATACTATCGTAACGATTATTCCACTTTCAACGCCAGAATTTAGCGTTTCTAATGCTGAAATATGCACAGGCGAAGACGTAGAAATTGCACTTGTCGGCACACTATCTGAAACAGCAACTATCTTGTGGAATTTTGGCGAAGCTGGCACACAAGAAAGCGGCGAGGCTCACACGATAAGCTATGAAAATAGCGGCTTGCAAAGCATTAGCGTCACGATAGAAGAAAATGGTTGCACCGCAACCATAACGCAAGATGTGCAAGTAAATGGCGTTTCTGTAACACTTGATGAGCAGCCAATAATTACATTAGGCGAAAGCTTGACACTAAATGCAAACATTACACAAACTGACAATAGCGATTTGATTTACGAATGGTCGCCAGCAGAGGGTTTGAGCTGTACAGATTGCCCAAATCCGATAGCTACGCCTAGCGACAATATTGTTTATAGTCTTAATGTTCAAAATGCTTTGAGTTGCGAAGCTAGTGCCAATGTTGCTATTAGCTTAAACCTTAGCAAATATCTTGTGCCAAATGCTTTTTCGCCAAATGATGATGGCGTAAACGATATGTTTAAAGTATTTGCACGCAATGCCGCAAAGGTAGAATACGAAATTTTTGACCGTTGGGGAGAGCCAATGTTTGCTGTCAATTCTACCGACTTAAACGACGGTTGGAACGGTACTTTCAAAGGCAAAGATTGTGAAGTTGGTGTGTATGTTTTTTATGGCCATGTAGAATATACAGACGGCACGACAGAGAAGTTTAAAGGAAATGTTAGTTTGATAAGGTAAACTGATGTTTTGAAATTTTAATGAACAAAGCGGCATATTATTTCTTAAAAAATAATATGCCGCTTTTACTTTATAAGGAAATAACAAAATACTTGTCCTTGCGAACCTGCGAAGCAATCCACACCATGCCTTTGCTAAGATGGCTTCGTTCCTCGCCATGACAAGTTTTTGTTTTTTTTGTTCTTGCGAGCCTTCGAAGTAATCCACACCATGCTTTTTTTCAGATGGCTTCGTTCCTCGCCATGACAAGTTTTTGTTTTTTTGTCCTTGCGAGCCTGCGAAGTAATCCACACTATGCCTTTGTTTAGATGGCTTCGTTCCTCGCCATACGATGACAAATTATTGTTTTTTTGTTCTTGCAAGCCTGTTAAAACTCCCTTCCACCTTAAAAACCTCCGTTCCAGTCATCAAAACCGTTTGCGTAGCGGCAATGCTATACGATTTATCGACAATATATTGTAGTTCCTCATCTATTTCATACACCACATTTTTCACCTTTTTGCTAATCAAAACTTCAGTTACGGCTTGCGTTGTATTATCAATTTTCAGAGCCACCTTTTGCGTCCTCAAATCCTCATCTTTTGCCACATAAGACACCTCCAAAACAGTAGCTTGCCGAGTGCTATCGACTTCATATTTATCTTTCCAAGCCGCTTTATTGATGTCGGCATCAGCAAACAAACTCAATTCATTTTTCCAATCTACGGTAGATAAATCTTTCGTTTCCGACTCTTCATCTAAGAAAACAGTTTTATGCAAACTCACTTTATTGTCGGCGAGTTGCGTCATTTCTTTTTCAAAAAAGTCTTTTAAACTAAAATAAGCATTAGGCGATTTTTCGGTAGTAGAACTAAGTGTTTCGCCACAGTTTGTAAATAGAGAAAGCGATAGGAATGCGAAAATAAAAGGCGTAAATTTCATCTGTTTTTTTTGTTTAAGAGTGTGTATTATTTTTTATACAAACACACAAAGGTAAATTAATGTTTCAGAAAAATATCGAAAAAAGCTATAAAGTTTTTTTATGTGTTGCAATAACAAATTCTAGCTTTTTTTTAGTATCATTGCAGGCTTTTTGTTTTTAATCAAAATTTTTTAAAAACTAGAAAAACGACTATTATGCAGCATCTTATGAAAAATCCAAGTACACCTAGACAAGCACTCAATAAAGCGTTTTTGAAACTAAAACCTACGAGAAATGAAATAAATTTGTTTAAAGACAATTTTAGCCGTTTATTGGGAGAGATTGACGAAAAAGAAGATGAGGAGTTTCACAAAAATTTAGTAATAAAATTTCTGCGAAATACTTATTATAAAAATGACTTTTTTATCAATACAAATAAGAATAAAGACCAAGTTATTCATCATGCAGAAACCAACAAAAGCCCTGTTGCGGTGATTATTGAGGCTAAAAAGCCAAATGATAAATCTGGAATGATACAGGTAGCGAAGTCCGAAACAATGCAGATAAAAAAAATTAATAAAAAGGCTTTGCAGCAACTCGTTTTGTATTTTTTGAGAGAAAGAATAACGAAAAACAATGTAAGTCTAACACATATCATTGCTACGAATATCAATGAATGGTTTATTTTCGATGCTCAAGTATTTGATAAGGTTTTTGCACAAAACAAAAGTCTTGTTAAAAAGTTTCAAGAGTTTGAAAAAAAGAATTTAAGTGGCACAACAACAGCATTTTTTTATAAAAATATAGCGAAGCCTTTTATCGCCAATCTAGCAGCCGAAGACTTGCCTTTTACGCATTTCGATATCCAAACATACAAAAAAGGTTTAGAAAGCAAGGACAGAGAAGAAGAATTAAAACTCATTGCTTTATACAAGCTTTTTTCGCCTGCTCACCTACTAAAACGCCCTTTCGCCAACGATAGCAACACGCTAGACCAACAGTTTTACGACGAACTCTTACACATTTTGGGACTGACGGAAGTGAAAAGAAAAGGCAAAAAACTGATAGAACGTTTGCCAAAGGGAAAAAGACAGCAGGGTTCTTTGCTCGAAAATGCAATTATGCAGCTTGAATCTGCCGACGCAATTGATACAGCCAAAAGCAATAAGACTTATGATGAAATGGCCTTTGAAATAGGCATTGAGTTGTGTATCACTTGGATAAATCGCATTTTGTTTCTCAAACTCTTAGAATCACAGCTCATAGGCTATCACAAAGCAAGCGAAGCAAAGGCGTATAGCTTTTTGAATAGCGGAAAAATAAAAAATTTCAACGACTTGAATACTTTGTTTTTTCAGGTGCTGGCCAAAAAAAGAACCGACAGAAAAGACTCTATCAACAAGGAATTTGAGAAAGTGCCGTATCTCAATAGCTCGCTTTTTGAGCAAACAAAACTAGAGAAAAATAGCATTTTTATCAGCAATCTGGACAATAAAAAAACGCTAGACATACATCATAAAACGGCTCTCAAAGATAGCAACAGCAAGCAACAAACAGGCGACATGAATACGCTGAAATATCTGTTTGCTTTTCTCGATGCCTACGATTTTTCGAGCGAAGGAACGGAAAATATACAGGAAGACAACAAACGCCTCATAAATGCTTCTGTCTTGGGCTTGATTTTCGAAAAAATAAATGGCTATCAAGATGGTTCTTTCTTTACGCCTAGCTTCATTACGATGTATATGTGTCGTGAAACGCTAAGACGCAGCGTTGTGCAGAAATTTAATGAAGCAAAAAAATGGAATTGCCAAACTTTAAAAGATGTTTACAACAATATCAAAAATAAAAAAGAAGCTAACAAAATCATAAATAGTATCACGATTTGCGACCCTGCTGTTGGCTCTGGACACTTCCTTGTTTCGGCTCTCAATGAACTTATTGCGATAAAAAGTGAACTACATCTGCTACAAGATGAAAACGGCAGGCGTTTGAAAGATTATACCGTAGAAGTGGTGAACGATGAGCTGGTAGTGACCGACGAATATGGCGATTTTGTTAAGTATCGGCCACATCTAAAAGAAAGTCAGCGTGTGCAGAAAACGCTGTTTCACGAAAAGAAAAGCATCATTGAAAACTGCTTGTTTGGCGTAGATATAAATATCAATTCGGTGAAAATATGCCGCCTGCGACTGTGGATTGAGTTGCTCAAAAATGCCTACTACAAAAATGAATACGACTTGGAAACCCTTCCAAATATCGACATAAATATTAAATGTGGCAACTCGCTCATTAGCCGTTTTGCTTTGGATGCCGACTTGAGCAAAGCACTCAAAAAAAGCAAATGGACGATAGGAACGTATCGAGATGCAGTGGTGTCTTATCATAAAGAAACAAATAGCAACAACAAACGACAATTGCTAAGGCTCATCAATGATATTAAAAATAGTTTTAGCACGAGTATCGGCAGAAATGGCAAGGAAATAATGACGCTCAATAGGCTTAGAAATGAACATTACAATAAGTATGTAGGCGGAAATATGTTTGGCGAACAAAAGCTAACTAAAGCAGCACAAAAAAAGCGAGATAGAGAGCAAGCCAAATTAGAACAAAAGATTGAACAGCAAGAAACGGCTATTGAAGATATAAAAACCAATAAGATTTATGACAATGCTTTTGAATGGCGTTTTGAGTTTCCTGAAGTGCTAAATAAAAAAGGCGATTTTGTGGGTTTTGATGCTATTGTTGGCAATCCGCCTTATATTCAAATAGAAAGTTTTAAGGGAAACCCTATACAAGCTTATTGGGCAAAGCAAGGTTTTGAAACTTTTAAAGGAAATGCTGATATTTATTGCCTGTTTTATGAAAAAGGTATGCAGCTTTTGAAGCCTAAAGGCATACTCAATTTTATTACTTCCAATAAATGGATGCGTACTAAATATGGCGAAAAAACAAGAAACTTTTTTACAACAAAAACAAATCCTATTTTATTAATTGATTTTCAAGGCGTAGAAATATTTGAAAGTGCAACTTTAGATGCTAATATTTTAATGCTTGAAAAAGATAATTACAAAAAGCAAATTTTAGCTTGCAGATTCAATAAAACTTTTAATCAAAAAAAAGATGATATAATTGATTTTATCATAAATAATCAAACTATTGTAGGTTTTAGAAAAGGTACAGCAGCATGGGTATTATTAAATAAACAAGCACAAAAAATAAAAACTAAAGTTGAAAAAGTAGGTACACCTTTAAAAGACTGGAATATTAACATAAACAGAGGAATTACAACAGGCTTTAATGAAGCATTTATTATTAGCGGAGCAAAAAAAGATGAATTGATACAAGCAGATGCTAAAAATGCTGAAATTATAAAACCTATTTTAAGAGGTAGAAATATAAAAAAATATCAAGCAGAATTTGCAGATTTGTATATTATTTGCACTTTTCCAGCTAAAAAAACAAATGTTGACAATTATCCTTCTGTGAAAAAATATTTAGAAACTTTTTTACCTAAATTAAAACAAACAGGCGAAAATTATATAGAAGATGGTGTAGCAAAAAAAACAAGAAAAAAAACAGGAAATAAATGGTTTGAAACGCAAGACCAAATTGCTTATTTTAAAGAATTTGAAAAGTCAAAAATTATTTATCCTAATATGACAAAATATATGCCTTTTATTTACGATAAAAACACGCATTATTTTTGCAATGATAAAGCTTTTATTATTACAGGACACTCATTAGAATATCTAGTTGCTTTTTTTAATTCTAAATTGTTTAAATTTTGTTTTAAAGATAATTTTCCAGAATTAAAAGGTGGAACAAGAGAGTTGAGAAAAGTTTTTTTTGATAAAATACCTGTAAAACAAATCTCAAAAACCGCACAAAAACCATTTATAACAAAAGTAGAAAAAATCATTAGTGAAAAAGCTTTAGGCAAAGACACGAGCAAGCTAGAAAATGCTTTAGACAAAATGATATACAAACTCTACAATTTGACAGCCGAAGAAATCGCATTGATAGAAAATAGTTAAAGTTCTTTTTCGCATGATAAAAATGCCTTTTGCTAAGATGGCTTCGTTCTTCGCTATGACAAAATATGATAATAAATGTGTGTTTTTGTCCTTGCGAGCCTGCTTTTGTCCTTGCGAGCCTGCGAAGCAATCCACCCAATGCTTTTTGCTAAGATGGCTTCGTTCCTTGCCATGACAAATTATTGTTTTTTTGTCGTTACGAGCCAGTTTTTTTGTCATTACGAGCCTGCGAAGTAATCTACACCATACCGAAAGCGTCCCAAACATCCATTGTTCAGATGGCTTCGTTCCTCGCAAGGACAAATTAAAAAACAACGACACACATTTATCATTTATTCAATTCAAAAACAATGTCTTATCATCAATACTATGTCTATATCATGACAAATCGTTTCGATACAGTAGTTTATACAGGTGTAACCAACAACTTGGAAAGAAGAGTGAGAGAACACAAGGAGCAGAAACACAAAAACAGCTTTACGAGTCGTTATAAAATCAATAAGCTGGTGTATTATGAGACTTTTAAGTATATAGACCAAGCTATTGCGAGAGAAAAACAGATTAAGGCAGGCTCACGAAAGAAAAAAGAAGAGCTTATCAATAGTATTAATCCTAGATGGGAAGACTTGAGTATAGGTTGGTATTAAGATGGCTTCGTTCCTTGCCATGACAAAATTATTGTTTTTTTGTCGTTACGAAGCGTGTTTTTTGTCATTACGAAGCTTGCGAAGTAATCTACACCCTACCGAAAGCGTCCTAACTGCTCATTATTCAGATTGCTTCGTTCCTTGCCATGACAAATTTTTGTTTTTTTGCCCTTGCGAGCCAGTTTTTTTGCCCTTGCGAGCCTGCGAAGTAATCTATACTCTACCGAAAGCGTCCCAAACGTCCATTGTTCAGATTGCTTCGTTCCTCGCAAGGACAAATTATTGTTTTTTTGCCCTTGCGAGCCAGTTTTTTTTGTCATTACGAAGCTTGCGAAGTAATCTACACCCTACCGAAAGCGTCCCAACTGCCCATTATTCAGATGGCTTTGTTCCTCACCATGACAAATTTTTGTTTTTTTGTCGTTACGAGCCAGTTTTTTTGTCATTACGAGCTTGCGAAGTAATCTACACCCTACCGAAAGCGTCCTAACTGCTCATTATTCAGATGGCTTCGTTCCTTGCCATGACAAATTATTGTTTTTTTGTCGTTACGAGCCAGTTTTTTTGTCATTACGAAGCTTGCGAAGTAATCTACACCCTACCGAAAGCGTCCTAACTGCTCATTATTCAGATGGCTTCGTTCCTTGCCATGACAAATTATTGTTTTTTTGTCGTTACGAGCCAGTTTTTTTGTCATTACGA
>JBMZCV010000139.1:0-13840 GCA_049613665.1 Chitinophagales bacterium
TATTAATGTCTGAACTGTTGAGTAAAATAGTCTATAAAAAAGGCAAATATTGGTCACCTTAGCCTAAAAAAAAATAGTATGTTTAAATATTTGATAAAAAAACATATTAATGTCTGAACTGTTGAGTAAAATAGTCTATAAAAAAGGCAAATATTGGTCGCCTTAGCCTAAAAAAAATAGTATGTTTAAACCTTTGATAAAAAAAGGTCTTTAAAAAAATAATGCTTGCAAGAATTAAAACATTTTAATTTTTATAACCAACTAAAAACTCATCACTAAAAATTTAAAACTAGCAATTATACTTCTTGAAACTGCATTTTCAACAACTGCTGATACTTTCCATCTGTTTTATTAGAAAGCTCAAAATGCGTGCCTTTTTCGATAATTTCGCCTTGTTCTATCACATAAATGCAGTTTACTTGTCGGATAGTCGCCAAACGATGTGCAATGATAATAGTTGTTCGGTTTTGCATCAATTTGTCTAAAGCATCTTGCACCAGCTTTTCGGAATGTGTGTCGAGCGAGCTAGTGGCTTCGTCCAAAATCAAAATGCAAGGGTCTTTCAAAATGGCTCTTGCAATAGCGATACGTTGTCGCTGGCCGCCCGAAAGTTTCACACCTCTTTCGCCCACAACCGTTTCAAAACCTTCTGGAAAACCCTCAATAAAATCTAAAGCATTTGCTTTTTGAGCAGCTTCTCTGATTTCCTCTTTTGTAGCCGCAGGCTTTCCATAGCTAATATTTTCTTCTATCGTGCCGCCAAAAAGTATGACTTCTTGAGGAACAATGCCAATATTGCGACGCAAACTAGAAATATTGTATTCTGTTATTTTTTTGTTATTTACAAAAATATCGCCATCACTCACTTCATACAATCGCAACAAGAGTTGAATAATAGTCGATTTTCCTGCACCACTTGCACCTACTAAAGCGACTTTTTGGCCTTTTTCGATTTTCAAATTCAAATTTTTCAAGACTCGAATATCTTGCCTTGTCGGATATGCAAATTTTACATGACGATATTCAATATTGCCATTTACATCTTGATGCTCGATATTTTCGTTTAGTTCCAATTCCGAGTCTTCCGCCAAAATATCATTAACACGTTCAGAAGCACCCAAAGCTTGCTGAATTGTGCCATACATATTTCCAATGCCACCGATAGAAGCACCAATGAAAAAGGTATATAACATAAAGCGTATCAATTCGCCAATAGTCATCAACTCGCTTTCGACCAACAAAGCACCTTGCCAAAGCACTAGCACAATGCCACCAAAAACGGCAGAAATAATGAAAGACACAAACAAACCACGATAATGAGCTGCCCGCAAAGCATAATCTACGACTTCATTGATAGAACTTGTGTATCGTTTTTGCTCAAACCACTCATTTGTAAAGGCTTTTACGACCTGAATAGATTGCAAGGTTTCTTCCACAACGACATTTGCGGTAGCGAGAGCATCTTGCGTTTTTCGAGAAAGCTTGCGAATATATCGCCCAAAAAAGATAGCCGCAATCACACCAATAGGAAAAGTCGAAAGCATGATGAGGGTTAGGCGTGGCGAAGTATAAAAAATGATGACAATGCCGACCGCTAAAGTTGCGACTTGTCTAAAAAATTCGGCTAAAGTAACTGAAATAACACCTTGCAATTGTGTTACATCTGCTGTGATACGACTCGTTAGCTCGCCTACTCTTCTTTTTTCGAAAAAGTATAAATCTAAGGTAATGAGTTTTCCATACAAATCTTTTCTGATATCGCCCATTGTTCTTTCGCTCACTTTAGCAAACAAAATGATACGCATATACGAAAAAATGCCCTGCAAGACGAGGATAGCTACTAGCCCTAAACCAATTTCATTGACCGACAAATTGGTGCCAATGGCATCGGTAGGCGATTCGCCAACAGCAGAGTCTGCCAACATACTAGCGACATAAGGAAATAGCAAAGAAATGCCTGTGGAAAGTAACAAAAAAATTACACCACCAATAAAAGGAAGTTTATATTGAAAAACATAGCGAAAAATGCCCGCAAAGTTTTGCCAACGTTCTCGGCTGCTCAATTTGGGCGTTTCACTGATGTTGTTATCGTTTGTTTTGGTAGATTCTACCATTTAGTAAGGTATTTTTTATGAAAATAATTGCAAAAATAACAAAGTCAGTTCAATAAGTGCTTAAAATTGGTAGGAACTTACGATAAAATGTTTTTTCTTTTTTTGAAAAAGCACAATAAAGAAATTAGAATGAAATAATTTTATCTAAAAATGCCAAAAAATGATTTTACCGTTTTGCTAAGGTTTTTGACAAAAGCTTTCTTATCTTTGTCAAGATACTTTTCAATTAAAAAACTAGGATATGCAATTTTTTATATCAGCACAAAAAAATTTAGATGATTTATTTTTAGGTAAAAACACTTATTTAATACCAAGTTATCAACGTTTATACTCTTGGGAAGCAACAGGCAAAAGCGATAGAGATAGTCAGGTAAATGTGATGTGGGAAGACTTAATATATCAGTTTGAAACAAGTAAGGAAAAACCATATTTTATGGGTTCAATGGTTCTGATTCAGTTATCAGATAGAGATTTTGAAGTAGTTGATGGACAACAACGTTTGACTACACTTTCTTTATTGTTGGTGGCTATAAAATGTATGGTAGCAGGTTTGGCAAATGATGGCGAGCTTTTTCATGATGCAAATGATTGGGAAGCCTATCACAAATATGTACAAAGGACTTTAGATGGACTTTTATTTAATACGACACGATTTGGATTTCAAAAAAAAGAAAAAAAGTTAAAAATTGAACGATTAGGAGGCTATGATTATGATACTGTATTGAAGCAAGCTATGGAATGTGAAGCCAAACCTGACGTTACGAATTTGACTATGGAACAAAAAAAAGTGGTGAACCGATATTTTGAAAATAGAGACTACTTAAAAGAAAAACTGCAAGCTTATTTTTTAGACAATGGCTTTCTTACTCTCAAAAAGGCAGAGGAGCTAAATACTTTTGTTGACTTTTTGGAAAAAAAGGTAACTGTTATCAGTATTTTATGCCCAAGTGTGGAGGTAGCTCACAAAATATTTGAAATTTTGAACAATAGAGGCTTGCCTTTGTCAAACAAAGATTTGTTTAGAAACTTTATTATTAAGGAGTTACACAAGGCAGACATTGCTAATCCAGAAGAAAAGTGGCTACATTTAGATGAAAACTATCGATTTTCTTCCGAATTTATCAGCCGTTATGTCGAAAGTATGACTGCTCAAAAACAACGGCAAACAGCTTTTAATGATGTTAAGAATCTTTATGACAATCGATTTAAGAATAGCTTAAATAAAAAGAAAATTGAACTGTTTTATGAAAATATAGAAAAAAACTTAAAGTATTATAGCCAATTGGAGTTGCTTTCTTTTAAAAATATAGCCATAAAACATAGAATTAATTTTTTGAAGCATTCGGGCAATACGGTATATATTAATAATTTGTTGTTGGCTTTGTTGCGATTAAAATTAGAAGAAAATGAAATGTTATATTTTTTAAAAGAATTAGAGCTTTTCGTACTTTATCATTTGTTGAAGCCTAGCAAACGTTTTCAAACAAAAATAATTTTTAGAACAATTGCATATCTTAATAATGGAAAATTTGAAAAAGCAAAAGCCGAAATATATTTGATTGAAAAAGAACGACATGAATTGAAAAAAATGATTGTTGAGGGAGATATTGAAGATAATTATACGGCAAAATTGCTGATTGCACGTTATATTTGGGCAAAAGAAATAGCTTCGCCTCCTGATGTTTTGAGTGTTGAGTTAATTTTCAAAATGGCTACTTTAGAACATATTATGCCGCAAAAAATAAAAGAAGGCACAAATTGGCAAAAGGATTTTTCTGAAGCATTTCGCCAAAAATATACTTATAAAGTAGGAAATATGACTTTGCTGACGCAATCTATGAATGCACAAGCTAAAAATTATGATTTCTTTAGAAAAAAGGAAATATATAAACGAACTAAGCTGTCTTTAACTCATAAAATTGGTTGTTTGGAAAGCATTGATGAAAAATATATGATGAAACGACATGAGAAAATAACAAATTATTTGATAAATGATTTGGGATTGTAAAATTATTTTTTTGCTAAAAGGCTATTTAAGTTTTGTTTTTAATACTTTTTTAAGCCAAAGAATAAAATTTAAACAGTCTCTAAAAAAAATAAAAAAAAACTAATGAACCCATTTTTACAAAAAATAGTACACGACATTCGCCTCGAAAACGACGATTTGCGAGAGCTAAAAGACCATTGTTACGTCTTTCCGACAAGGCGTGCAGGCGTATATTTTCGTCAATATCTCACCCAACATTTCGCCAATGAGCATTTGTGGTCGCCACACATTTTCAGCATCGTAGAATTTACTGAATTTATTACCGACAAGGTGATACTCGAACCTGTAACCCTGATTTTCGAGTTATTTCGCATCTATCGGCAGCACGAAACCGATGTCAATTTCGACCGATTTTATGCTTGGGGGCAGGTCATTCTAAAAGATTTTGATGAGCTAGACAAATATGTGGTTGATGCCGATAAATTGTTTACCAACCTCAAAGACATCAAAGAAATAGAAGAGTTTTTTGAATTGCCAGAGGAACAATTAGATTTTTTGAAACAGTTTTGGCACGTCTTTAAAGAAAAAGAGAGAACAGAGGAGGAGGAAAATCAAGTTGAAGAAGAGTTTATAAAAATTTGGCAAGTATTAGGCATTGTTTATCAAGCTTTTAAAAAAGAATTGAAAGAAAATGATGCTGCTTATGATGGTATGGCACAGCGTGAAATAGCCGAAAAAATGGAACATGGAAAGTTTGAAATGCCATTTAAACGACTTGTTTTCGCTGGCTTTAATGCTTTGAGTATTGCCGAAAAAAAGATTTTTGAACATTTAACAGAATACTACAACACAACTATTTATTGGGATACCGACGATTATTATATGAAAGTGCAGCATCAGGAAGCTGGCAAATTTGTGCGTCAATATTATGAAAAGTGGCACGAAAACGATAAACATGATTGGACAAGCAAGACCGATTTTCGCAATACGAACAAAAATATTCATCTTGTAGGCATTCCATTAAAAGTAGGGCAAGCCAAATATACAGGGCAGTTATTGGAAGATTTTATAGCGAAAAAAGAACTGAAAATTGAAGAAACAGCCGTAGTTTTGGGCGATGAAACCTTGCTGTTTCCTGTGTTATATTCTTTGCCAAAAAATGTAGAACGCATCAATATTACGATGGGTTATCCGCTCAAAGACACGCCTTTGTATGATTTGTTAGAAAAAATAATTCAACTACAAAAAACACGACAAGAAAGCGAGGTAAAAGACAAAGAAAATCCAGAAAAAAAGATTAAAAAAACAGCTTTTTATAGCAAGATAATTTTACAAATATTAAATAATCCTTTTGTAAAAAACTTTAATAAAGAGGCAGTTTTAGATTATATGTATTATATAGAACGAAATAATCTAATTTATATTTATGGCACTACAATTTGCGAAAAGCTAGAACATAAAATTTTTCAACTCATCTTTACGCCTGTCTATAATCCTGGTAGTTTGATGAAATGTTATAATGACATTTTAATCTTATTGTTCAATGATATTAAAGAGCGAAAAAATGCTGGAAATGAAGAGGAAAAAGCCAAAGACATCAACATAAAAGTGGGAGAGCAAGATGGTTCGGAAGAGACTTTTTTGAATACCGACATTATCGAATTAGAATTTATTTATCATTTGTTGAAGCAGTTATACAAAATTAAGGAAACGCTACATAAATATAGGCAAGAAGTGCAAATAGAAACTTTTTGGAAAATTTTTCGAGAAGTCATTCAAACTATCAAATTGCCTTTTACGGGCGAACCTATGCGTGGTTTGCAAATTATGGGTTTTCTCGAAACAAGAACCTTAGATTTTGAAAATTTGTTTGTTTTAGGCTTAAACGAAGGAGCGATTCCAGCCAAAAGCCAAAGCACGAGCTTTATTCCTTTCAACTTGCGAAAAGGTTTTGGTATGCCTACTTTCCTTGACCAAGATGCGATTTATGCCTATCATTTTTATCACTTGTTGCAGCGTGCAAAAAATGTATATTTGCTCTACAACACAGAAGTCGATAAAATGGGCAGCAGCGAAAAAAGTCGTTTTTTGCTACAAATAGAAGAAGAGTTGGCTTATGTTGGAAAAGGTCATATTAAGGTGCATAAACATATTGTTAGTGCAGCTTTGCCAACAGAAACGCATGAAAGCAAACAAATCATTATAGCAAAAAATGAAGAAATTAACGCAAAATTGCAGAAATATCTCAACTTGCCGCAGCACGAACCTAAAAAACTAACACCGACTCCTATTTCAACTTATATTTCGTGTCCTGTGCAGTTTTATTTCAAATATTTAGCCGAGTTATACGAACTCGAACAGGTAGATGAAGATATGAATCCTCGTATTTTGGGAAACATTTTGCACCGTGCTATTGAGCTATTGTATTTGCCCTATAAAAACGAAAATATAACAGAAATTATACTTAATAAGCTGTTGAGCAACGAAAAACATATCAATAGACAATTAAATAAAGCATTTAAGGAAGAAAAATTTACACATCACAAAGATGGCAAAAACTTGTTGTTGAAAAAGGTAATTAAGCGTTTAATCATAAAAATTTTGGAAAATGACAAGCAAGATGTGCCGTTTAAGCTAGTGGATTTGGAACGAAGCGACGATAAATACAATGTCTTTTTGACTTTAAAAGATGGCAGAGAAGTCTTGTTATCGGGAATTATTGATAGAGTAGATAAGATTTCGCTAGAAAATGGCGAGCAGGTATATCGCATTTTAGACTACAAAACAGGCGAGGTAAAACTAGCTGCAAAAACAAAGCTAAAGTTAAATGCAAATGACTACTTTAACGATTATTTTGTACAAACAGATATGAAGTCTGGCTTTCAAGCTTATTTTTATGCCTATTTATTTTGGCGAAAAAACAAAAATGTACCAATTATCACAGGTATTTATGCACTAAAATCAATCAATCAAGGCATCAGGTATTTGCGAGAAAAACAAATTATTACCAATGATTTTTTTGAAGCTTTTGAAGAAAAATTGCGAGATTTGTTAAGCGAACTTTTTGATGAAACTTATCCTTTTAAGCAAACCGAAAAAGAGGACAATTATAAATATTCGCCTTATAAAGATTTGGTTGAATTTTAGCTAAAAAAGTTTATTTTTTAATAGAAAACATTATCTTTACCTCAATAAATGCTTAAACAAAAATAAGTTGACATCTCATTGAAGCTAACATCTTGGTCTTTAATGCGTGAGCAACGAATCTTTAGTTTATTAAATAGTGCTTGGCACTCACTTTTTCAAAAAATAAAAACTAACATCGTATGGCAGTTTCAAGACCTTTCAATTTTATAAAATGGATAGACGACAATAGACACTTGTTGAAGCCACCTGTTGGAAACAAGCAAGTTTTTAAAGCAAATGACGACTTTATTGTTATGGTTGTCGGTGGGCCAAATGCTCGAAAAGATTATCATTTTAATGAAGGCGAAGAATTTTTCTATCAAATTGAAGGCGATATCGTGCTGAAAATTATAGAAGACGACAAGCCCGTAGATATTCCGATTAAAGAAGGCGAAATATTTTTGCTGCCACCACGCATTCCGCACTCGCCACAACGCACCGCAGGCAGCATCGGTTTAGTAATTGAAAGATACCGCAAAGCTGATGAGCAAGATGGTTGTATGTGGTTTTGCGAAAACTGTAATAACAAGCTGCATGAAACATATTTTGGTTTGAGCGACATCGAAACGCAGTTGCCAAAAGTAATGAAAGAATTTTATGGTTCGGAAGAGCTAAAAACTTGCAACAATTGCGGAGCAGTAATGGAAAAACCTTAAACAAAAATTATTTTTTAAGATTATATCACAATGAACAAACGTTTTTTGGCGTTTTAAAAAAGGAACTATTCAAATCTATGAAAAAAATTAAACACTTATTTTTATCAATTCTTTTTTTGAGTGGCACAATGCTATTTTTGAGCAGTTGTAGTGCTACCAAAAAGTCACGATGTAAAGAATGTCCAGAATTTACGAAAACGCAGAGTTTTGAAATGGATATTTGCGACTATGACGTTGATAAAATTAATAATTAAAAATTATTTAAAATTCTTTTGAAAAATGAAATCAATAAAATTTCTTATACTTACTTGTTTCACAATCAGCACTTTGAGTAGCTGTGCAGCTTGGAAAGCCAAAAAATGTGATTGTCCAAAGTTTTCGGAGCAAACACCCTTAGAACAAGGTTTTGAGTTGGAAAACAATATCAATCCATTCGATAATACGAAAACTGCACAAGAGTATATAGCAAAAGAATGCAAGCCAGAAAGCTAGTTTTTTAGCAAAAAAAAAAGCCTACTACAAAATTTTGTAGTAGGCTTTTATATTGTAATTCTATTGTTTTTTTCAATACCCCTAGACTTCTACAATAGCTTCTATCTCACCTGCTGTCGGATTTTGAAGTGCTGCAACAGCAGCTTCTAATTTTTCAACTCGTTGTTTTAGTAAGTCAATTTCAGAAGTTTTCGTTTTGCCAAAGCTTGCATTTATATTCAAACGCTCACTCAACATATCTCTCACTTCTTGCGTTTTTTGCTCAAAACGATGTCTTATTTTTTCGCTTTCTTCTACCAAAGAACCCACCAAATTTGAGCCATCTTCAGTAGTGATTTTTCCTTTTTCTACCAACTCATCAACGACCTTATCAAAGCGTTCTCTAGCCATATTGAGCCATTGAAAACCCATGTCAGCTAATTGTTGAATGAAGTCCTCCGACTTTTTTTTGCTTTCACTACCTGCTTCGATAGCTTCTTCTATCATTTCGAGCGTATCAGGATTTGTTTCTTCTACTGTATCTTGTACCGTTTCTTCTGCCACCTCAAACAGATTTGTTGTTTCTTCTGTTTTAGGAGTTTCTTCTTTTGGCAAATTTTTATTTGCGTCTGTATCGGGCAAAAATATTTCCTTCATGCCTATTTTTTGTTTTTTTTATTTTGAATAAATATGTTTATAATGTAAAGCTATATGTCTAAAGACCATTTTTTTTGCAGAGTTTCTTGCTGCAAACATTTGTTTAAACTGTTTATAAATTGAGTGCGTGACATATTTTTTGCACCTAAACTTTCGAGATGCTTTGTATAAACTTGGCAATCAATCAAATCAAATTGCCACTTTTGCAACTGTTTTACGAGCGTGATATAACCTGTTTTTGAGGCATTACTTTCATGAGCAAACATTGACTCGCCAAAAAAACAGCTACCCAAAGCGACACCATACAAACCACCGACCAATTCATTATTTTTGTTCCAAACCTCTACCGAATGAGCCAAACCAACGTGATGCAAATATTGATAAGCCGCCAACATTTCTTCGGTTATCCAAGTACCACTTTGGCCTGTTCGCTTTTTTTGCTGACAATTTCTGACAACATCTTCAAAATTTTCGTCAAGTGTGATGCGAAACAATTGTTTTTTTAAAACTTGCTTCATACTTTTCGAGATTTTTATATCTTCGGGCAACATCGCAAAACGAGGATTGGGCGACCACCACAAAATAGGTTCTGACTCGCTATACCAAGGAAAAATGCCCATGGAATAAGCCAACAACAAACGACGTGCAGAAAGGTCTCCACCAAAAGCTAATAGACCATCATCTTCGGCCAAAAATGGAGATGGAAAAACAAGTTCATTTGTTAGTTTATATACAGGCATAGTTTTTTTGCAAAAGCTAAAGTAAGCTTATTTAAATTTGTTTTATAAAATGCTGACAGTCAATGTTTTATGTATTAATCATATTCTAAAGTAGCACCAATGCCACGTTCAACAAAAGCTTCACGCATAGGTTTTAGCGTTTGCTCATCGCCTTCTTGTACTGCATATCGCCCTTTAAAATGTATAATCATTGCACATTGTTCGGCTTGGTGAGGAGTATGTTTACAAATATCTATTAAAGATTTAATAACCCACTCAAACGTATTGATTTCATCATTGTGCAAGACTAAACGACAAGCATTGCCTAAAATAGAATTCAGCAATTCATCAATATCTTCTTTAACAATTTCACGAGTAGAGGTGTTATACATAACTTTTACTTTATTGAGTGAGAGTTTAACTATGTTTTGTTAGCTAAAAACTAAAGCATAACCTTAAAACAGTAAGAGCAAGTTTTTAGTTCACTATTTCACAAAAATAAGCTTTTTTTGATATTTTTCAAATGACTTATTAAGATGTTTTTAGAATCTAAGCTGTCAGACCAGAATAATGTGGCATTTCGTTGAAGTTAACACTTTGATTTTCAATATGTTAGCACAAAGTTACCTATTATTAAATATTGTTTGACACTTAGTAGTTTTCAAATTTTAGAACAGGCTATTTTCTTTAAAAAATTAACTTTCATAAAAAAAATATATGAAGTTGAGTATTTGGAAAAAAATATTCTGCAACTTGCAGAAGCTAACAGGTTGAAACTCAGTGTTTAAGTATCAAATCGTCTTATTATTAAATATCGCTAAAAAGTTTTAAGTATGCTTTTTGTTGCGATACTACTGAATAGCGTTTTTCAATTGTTTTTCGGCCTGATTTTCCTAATTGTTGTCGATAAGTAGGCGATTCTATCAAAATACTTAGCTTTTCGAGCCATTCTGATGCTTGAGTTGCAAACAATCCATTTTTGTTGTTTTCTATGATTTCGGTATTTACGCCAACAGGCGAAACAAGTGCAGGAATGCCCAAAGCCATATATTGCAAAGCCTTAAAACCACATTTTCCTTGTTCCCATTCCGTATCGAAAAGTGGCATAATGCCTATATCAAAACACATTAAATCTGCTATTTCAGTTTCTTTGTTCCAATTCTTATAAACAATAAAATCTTTATTGATTTTTGGCTTTTTATTTGAAATAATATGAAATTCAATAGGATATTTTTTTGCCAACTCTTCCATTATTTCGTAAACTATATCCAAGTAAATCATAGTTGAAAAAGAACCCGTCCAACCTATTACAGTTTTTTCTTTTTTTTCATGTGTTTTTATCTGATTATGAAGGTTTTGAGTGTCAATTGTTGTTGGAATGTAAATTGTATTTTCGTTAATTTTTTTGACATAATCACACAAAAAATAATTGCCACAAGAGACCTTATATGCCCAAGAACACAGTTTTTCGGTCTTATTTTTGGAATGTCGCAAACGTGCAATAAATGTATTATTTATAGCTGTTTGCTGTTTCCAAATAGCATCATCAAAATCAAGAATGATTTTTTTCTTTAACACTTTTGTAGCAAAAAATTCAAAAAAAGGCGGCCCTATTAAAGTTGCTTCTCGATAGATAAAAAGATAGTCATATTTTGAAATAGAGAACAATAAAAAAAAGCGTTTTAGCAAAGATTTTAATATGCTAAAAATTTTAAAAAATAATTTTGAGTTGTTATATAGTTTGTTGTTTGTTGTTTCATCTAAAAACGGAAAAATGGAAATTGTATATCCTTCATTGGTTAAAAAATCAAGATATTGTTCATATCTAAAACGTTGGCCAGCAACTATTCCATGAGGATATGGACAGATAATAGCTATTTTTTTATGTTGTTTTTTTGTGTTCATTTTTCTAAAATTTCTTTATAAACACCTGCATATTTTGCAGCTCCTTGCTTCAAATCATAATATTTTTGTGCATTTTTTCGGATTAAAGCTGGATTTTTAGCCAATAAATTTGGAATATATGTTATAGCTTCTCTAAAGCTTTTTTCACTCAGTTTTTTTAAAGCAATTCCGCCTTTTGTTTGCTCTAAAACTTCGCCAACATCACCAATTTCTGCATTTGCAATAGCAGGAATACCCATAGCTAAAATTTCACCTAACTTTGTGGGTGAGCAAGCGATTCGTGAATAGCCTTTTTTTATAAAAAATAAACTAATATCTGAAACTGACAACAAATTTGGTACGTCTTTTCTATTGGCTGAAATAATGTAAACATCACTTTTCTTTAAATGAAAGTTTGGCAAGCGTTCATAAATAACACTAGCTTTTTCGCCAGAAATAAATAAAAATTGAGCTGTTGGATAAGTCTCTTTTAAGATAGCGAAAAAATGCAACATTTCATCTAGCAAATACCATGTTCCGATAGAACCTAAGTAGCTGATAATGAGAGCATTAGCATCAAAACCTAAGTTTTCTCTGTTTTGTAGTTTAATATACTTTTCGGTCAAAAAAAACAAATTAAAATCTGTGCAGCAAGGTATCATTTCGATAGGAGTTTGCTGAAAATTAGGCCATTTTTTCATTTCATCTTTACCTGCTTTGCTCACAGAAATTAGATAGTCGGCTTCATTAAGATATGTTATTTCCTTTTTTTTATAAATTTGATAAGCCAGCCAATAAAAAGGGTTTTTCAAATTCCATAAGCCGCCATCTACTCGCTCATCTACCCAAAAACCTCGCATGTCAAAAAGAAATTTTATACCGCATTTTTTTTTCAAAAAACGACTAACATCTGCTGGAATATAACTCCTACAATGTGTCATATCAAACTGATGCTTTTGATGTAGTTGTAAAGCCTTTTTTTTGAGCAAATAAATATCGTAATATTTAGCTAAAATAGGGGGGCTTTCACTAAATGTCAATGTTTCCCAATTGATGTCATTGGCTTGTAGTAGTTTTTGAATATATGTTCCTCTTGCTTTATATTTTTCTTTTTTTTCACAGCTCAAAATCGTGAATTTATAGCCATATTGTCGTAGTTCGATAAGATAAGGTATAACCTGAGATTGTCCTAAAAAACCAGTCATACCATCATAGGATATATATAGTATATGTTTTTTTTGTGTGTGCATGATTTGTTTATAAAGTGAGATTTAGTTTTTCATGCTAATAAATAAGAAGGCAAACAATATTATTCCACAAATTGCAGAAGCTAATAGGATAACTATCTATTCGTTAGCAAAAATGTCCATTTATTAAAAAATTCTTGGTACTTGAAAGAACAAAATATTGTATGTAAAAGCTTGAATAAATAAAAAATAATAGCTTGTCATTTTTTAAAAAATTAAACATAAAGAACTTGCTAATCTAAAAATAAACTATTAACTTTAGAAAAAGCAAATGTTACCAATATGTTATATAAAGATAGATAGAATACAAAATGGGATATAGGATAGGGACGGGTGAATAGTTTAACAACTTGAAACTCGTCTCTTTTTATTATGAAAAAAAACAATGTCTTTTAGCGAGAAAAATTTGCTGTTTTTCGCCCAAAAAAGGGAATAAAACTTACAAACATTGAGTTTCTTAGCTTAAAAAAAAGTATATCTTAACTCTTTCAAAAAAACACTAAAACAATCTCTAAAGCGAGAATAGCTGAAGCATTATGCAATAAATGAGCAACTTATTGCTAAAATCTTGAAAAATAAGCGTATTAGTGTCTGTAATTTAATCTGTTCGACTACTTATTTTAATAAGTTAGATGAAAAATCTATTTTTTTTTTGTTAAATTAGGCGGAAAATATGTTAAAATTTTGGACATTTCAATATAAAATCACTTTTTTTTGCTACAATATAATTAAATGTCCTTAATTTCGCCTTTGTGAATAGTTTTTGTCTTTTTTTGATGAGACTATTCTTAGATAAGTGCCAAATACTATACTAATAAATGAACGATTTGTAGAATAAATCTGTCTGACTACTTATAGTAAATAAAAAATTACTTTCAATAAAATATTAATTATGTCTGATTTTTCAGTAAATGTTGCC
>JBMZCV010000140.1:0-13819 GCA_049613665.1 Chitinophagales bacterium
TAAGACTTATTATTTTGTCATTTCTTACAAAAAATAGGGCGAACGTTTATAAAAAAACACCACGAAATTCGACACCCTATCTGTCAGGCTATTTTTTTTATCAAAATATTTAAAACGCAGTTTCAGAAAAATAATTTTGTTGAGAATTTGAAGTATCTTTATAAAAAAATATAATTATGAAAAAAAAATGTATTTACCTATTTATCAGTTGTTTCGCTCTATTTTTGGCAAATGAACAGTTAAAAGCTCAATGTAGTATCAATAATCTTTTTGCGGAGGCTTATGATGTTTGCAATGAAGATGGCACTTTCAATATTGATGTCGAATTTGCTGTAACCAATGGCAATAATAGCGGTTTTGATGTATATGTCAATCAAACATTTTTCGCCTATTTTCCCAACTATCCAAATCCTTATATCACGCTCGAAAACGCTGCTTTGGGCAATGGCGAACCTGTAATTATTCAAATTTCGGACAATGACAATCCAAATTGCACGTCGATTTTTACTGTTTTAGCACCAATTTGCGAAACGTCAGCTTGCGAAATTAGCAATGTTGTTGCCGATTTTCAAGGCTGTACGCCAAACGGTGTATTTTCTGTTTTGCTAGATTTTGAATACGCAAATCCAATGGCAGCAAGCTTTCAAGTGCTTGGAAATGGCAATAATTATGGCACATTTAGCTACTTAGATATTCCAATTACATTGAATGCTTTGGCAGGCGATGGCGAAACGATTTACGAGTTTGTAGTGCAAGATATAGAAAATCCAAATTGTTCGGCTTGGGCAGCTTTTCAAGAACCGATAACTTGTAATACAACTCCAATTTGCAATATCTGGGACGTGACTTTAGAAACAGACTGCAACCCAAATGGTAGTTTTATGGTGATACTTGATTTTTTGCATGAAGGTACAGGCACACATTTTGATTTGGGAGGAAGTGGCGGAGCAAACTTTGGCCCTTTCAGCTACGAAAGCTTGCCTGTTGTTTTAGGGCCTTATGATGGCACAAATGGCTATTTTTTCGAAATTGTTGATGTAGAAAATGAAAGCTGTTTTGCTGTTGGACAAATGGCTTCGCCTAATTGTGAAACGCAAAATTGCAGTATTAGTGATTTGTTTGTAGAAGCTTTTGCCAACTGTAATGCAAATGGTACTTTTGATGCCGATATTGTTTTCAACTATGAAAATGTAAACGGTGCAGGCTTTGATTTATATGTCAATGGCGTTTTTCATAGCTTTCAAAACACTTATCCAGCACCTTATATTACTGTTTCTGATTTGGCACTTGGAAATGGGCAAGATGTTGTCGTTACGGTACAAGACAACGATAATTTGGATTGTATCGCCACTTATACGCTTGTCGCTCCTGTTTGCGAAAATGCTTGCGAAATAGGCGAAGTGATGATACAAGCACTTGATTGCCAAGAAAATACATTTGCTGTTGAAATATCATTTGAATATGGAAATGTAGGAAGTGACTATTTTACAGTTTCTGGCAATGGAATCAATTATGGCACTTATGCTTATGCTGATTTGCCGATTATTATCGATGGTTTGGAAGGAAATGGTGCATTTGTTTATGCTTTTGGTGTTAGCGATAATGATTTTCCAGACTGCACTAATTTTGGCGTTGTGACGGCTGCCGATTGCTTTTTGAATGTAGAGCTTCGAACATTTATGCAAGGCACTTATGATGAAACAAGTGGTTTGATGCGAACAGATTTGCGAGACAATAATCATTTGCCAATTTCACAGCCTTTTGCTAGTTTTCCTTGGAATTATACAGGAAATGAAGATGTAGCAACAGCAGCAGATTTGCCATTAAACATGGTAGATTGGGTATTGATAAGTTTGCACAATGAAAATGATAATTTTGAGACTATTGCACAACGAGCTGGCTTTTTGCTCAACGATGGCGAAGTAGTAGATTTGGATATGAATAGCGGCTTGAAATTTACAGGTATTGCCGATGGCAATTATTATTTATCGGTAAAAACTCGAAATCATTTGGCAATTATGAGCAAAGAAGCAGTAACTTTTCCGAATGATACACCACATGATTTTACGAAAGCTGTTAATGTTTTGGCAGGCGAAAGTACGCTGATTAATATTGCAGCCGAAAAATATGCGATGTTGGCAGGCGATAATGATGGCAATGGCATTATTACAGTAGATGATTTCAATATTTATGCCTTAGAATTAGGTGGTTTGAACGACTATTTTAATGCCGATTGCAATTTTGATGACAATGTTACAATAGACGATTTCAATTTATATTTAGATAATATAAGTGCTATTGGCGTGCCGCAGATTCGGTATTAAACCTACCACTATTGAGCTTAATAAAAAAGCGTAACGAATTTCTAAAATCCGTCACGCTTTTTTTATTAAGTCTTTTTTTTACAGCCTTGATATTAAAAAATCTATTTTTTCTACATCTTTGCCAATGTATGAAACATAGTTATCTGGCCTAAGTAAAATATAAAAATCAGTTGCTCCTTTAAAAAAAGATGGAATTTCTGTTACAACAATTTCAGCAAATTTTAAATCCTTATTATTCAATATTGCAACTTCTTTTTTTTCTCCAAACCATAGTATTTTAAATGCAGGCGTTGTTAGTTGTTCATAAATACTATTTCCATCAATTTGAAAATAAGGCATTCTATCGCCAGCTTCTATCGAACCGATTTTGCTTTTGATGGTTAGCGAGCTGTCTGGGTATTTTACGGCTATTTGAGACATAAGCTTGAAAGCAGTTCGCCCACCTATTTTGGTACTAGTTGCTAATTTAGCAACCAATGGAAAGACATATTTTTTTAGATAACGCACCACAAAACTACTACCTGTAAGTACCTCAAATTGCTTGTCAGTTGTAGCCAACAGTTGTTTTGCTACTTCCGTTCTTTCCGAAGAATAGGTTTCCAAAAGTTTACCAGAGGCTTTATTGTGTAGCACTAAAGCCAATTTCCAAGCCAAATTGTAAGCATCTTGTATGCCTGTATTCATGCCTTGCCCACCAGCAGGTGTGTGAATATGTGCCGCATCTCCTGCCAAAAAGCACCTGTCTTGCGAAAATGAACTTACCATTCTACTGTGTGCTTTGTAAGTTGCATACCAAGACTTATCTTCAAATACTAAAGGAATGTTAAGTTGATTCTTCACTATTCGTTCAATATCTTCAAAATTATAAGTATCTTGCTGTTGCTCTCTAGGAACAACACCTATAATTCTATAATGTGACTTGTTTTCTAAAGCAAAAAACAGAACAAAGCCATCATCAACGAGATTCATGTAAGCTTCTTTCTTATTAAACAAATCACTTTTTACGGTGGCATCGGCTACATAAAATGTGTTTTCGAGCGTACTGCCCTGCAACGGCAATGCTAAAGCATGTCGTACCATACTATGCGAACCATCGCAACCCACCAAATAGTCGGCTTGAACATCAATCAAAGCACCTTTATTATCTTTATAAGTAACTGTTACACCTTTAGCCGTACTGTTGATATTGGTTACTTCGCTTTCCCAAAGAATACTTTTTTTCTTTTGACCAAGAAAATCTACATGGATTTTTTCTGTTTTGCTTTGCTCCAATCCTAAAACAAAAGGATATTCACTCAAACCTGTTCCAAATTTGCCTAAATAAATATGTCCTCTTACTCTGCCATTTATAACAATATTGAAGCTTTCAATCATTTGTCCACTTTCTACTGCTTTTTGGTCTAGGTCGTATTCTTTGAATATTTCAAGTGTTCTTGCATGAACAACCATTGCTTTGGAATAAGGCGTTGTCGTTTTGTTTTTTTCTATGATAAGAAAATCAATATTATATCTTATCAATTGACAAGCTAAGGCCAAACCTGTTGGCCCTGCTCCAATAATGATGACTTGTGTGCGTTTCATATTTAAATTATAATTGAAGTGATAAATATTGACAAAAATTACAACATTGTCATGCTTATTTTTGTGAGCAAAACTTAAAAAGAAACAAGCAATTTTTTACAAAACTCTAGTCTCCAATAATTTTTTATCGCCAATAAAAGCTTCCAAACGGTCGCCAATATTGAGCTTGCTCACACCTTTTGGCGTTCCCGTAAAGATATAATCGCCTTGATGCAAAATAAAATACTTGGAAATATAGCTAATCAACTTATCGAAGCTAAATAGCAAATCTTTCGTATTTCCTTGTTGAGCAATTTCGCCATTTCTGACTAGCGAAAAGTCGATATTGTTCACATCATCAATTTCATCTAACGAAATAAATTCGCCTAACGGAGCTGAACCATCAAAGCCTTTCGCAATTTCCCAAGGATGTCCTTTTGCTTTCAAACGATTTTGAATATCTCGTGCTGTCAAATCTAAACCTACCGTAATTCTGTCATAGTATTTGTGAGCAAACCGCTCATCTATATGACGGCCATTTCGACAAATTCTTAACACTAATTCCACTTCATGATGAATATTGTTTGAAAAATTTGGATGAAAAAACGGCTTTCTATTTTTCAAAACAGCACTATGAGGTTTGCAAAATACAAGCGGTTCGTCTGGAATATCGTTGTTCAATTCTTTGGCGTGAGCGGCATAATTTCTGCCAATGCAAAATATTTTCATGTTATTAGTGTAAAATGTTAGTTAAAAAGATTCATAGTTCGAGCAGTGCCGATAGTACCAAAACTTTCGCTGATAGCAACGGCTTTGTCGATAAAATTTGGCAACTCTGCGGCTTCATCTTTTGGCCATTTTCCCAAGACATAATTTACCTGCCGACCACGGCCAAAATCATTGCCAATGCCAAATCTAAGCCTTGCATATTTAGTTGTATTCAAACACTCGTTGATGCTTTTGAGGCCATTGTGTCCAGCATCGCTACCTTTTGGGCGTAATCGTAGTTTTCCGAAAGGAAGGCTCAAATCGTCCATCACAACAAGCACATTTTCGAGCGGTACTTTGGTTTGCTGCATCCAATATCGCACCGATTTTCCACTCAAATTCATATAAGTTGTCGGTTTGATGAGATGAAAAGAGCGGCCTTTATACTTGAAAACCGTTTTGTAAGCTAGGCGTTCTACCTTAAACTTTGCACCGTGTTTGTGAGCCAACATATCGACTACATCAAAGCCGATATTGTGTCTTGTATTGTCGTAATCTGAACCGATATTTCCTAAGCCAGCTATTAAATAATTCACAGTATCATATTTTTTTAGCTACTAAATAATATACAACAAGCCAATAACTCTTTTTTGGAAAAAGAAATTATTGGCTTGTATTAAGTGCTTAACACTTATTTTTAAAAAGAATTTTTTATGCTTCTTCTCCTCCTGCTGCCGCTGCCGCTGCACGCAATGCTCTTGTAATTTCGACAGAAGCGATAGGCACTGCTGGCGGATTTACAAATTCAAGACCTTCCATTTTTACGTCACGCACACGAACAGATTTGCTCAATTCTAAGTGTTCTACGTTCAATACGATTTCAGGTACTAGATATTGTGCTTGTGTTTTTACCTTTAACTTTCTCAATTTCAAGGTCAATTTACCACCTGCTTTTACACCAAGAGCCAAGCCTTCTAAACGAATAGGAATTTCAGTCAAAACAGTTTGCCCTGGAACTAATTCTTGAAAATCAACATGCAACAATTTGTCGCTTACAGGATGAAACTGAGAAGCTTTTACAAAAGCTTTGTAGCTGCTACCGTCAATTTTAATTTCGGCAGTCGAAAATTCTGGTTTGTAGAATAAATCTTTGAATGCTCGCATATCAGCAGAAAAGTGAACGTTTCCTTTTCCTCCATACAAAACGCAAGGCACTTGATTTGTTCTTCTCAATGCTTTTGTGCTTTTTTTGCCTGTGTCAGTACGCAAGCTGGCTTCAATTACAATGTTTTTCATTTTCTTTTAAATTAAGTAGTCGGACAAATTTATACTACAAATTGAGGAAGCTAACACTTTGATTTTAAAGACGTTAGCACAAATCGTCCTATTATTAAATAGTGCTTGGCACTTAAATATTTTTATTGTTATTTTTTTTTATACAAAAAGGGTACTGATAGAGCGATGCTCAAAAATTCGTTTAATGGCTGTTGCAAATAATGGCGAAACAGACAATACTTTTATTTTGTCACATTGCTTTTTTAACGGAATAGTATCGCAAACAACAAGTTCTGTTAGTACGGAGGCTTCTATTCTTTCATAGGCTTTGCCCGACAAAACAGGATGTGTACAAATGGCTCTAACGCTTTTTGCACCTTTATCCATCAAAGCTTTTGCGGCATTGCAAAGCGTGCCTGCGGTATCTACGATGTCATCTACCAGCAAAATATCTTTGCCTGTGACTTCTCCGATAACGGTCATTCCTGCTATTTCATTCGCTTTTTCACGATATTTATCGCAAATAACCATTTCTGCTTTAAAATGTTTGGCAAAATAGCGTGTGCGTTTTGTGCTACCAACATCTGGTGCTGCAAAAATCATATTTTCCAAATTCAACTGCTTGATATAAGGCATAAAAACTGCCGAGCTATCGAGATGATCGACAGGAATATCGAAAAAACCTTGAATTTGTGGTGCGTGCAAATCCATCGTAATGACACGATTAGCACCTGCCGTAGCCAAAATATTTGCCATCAATTTGGCTGCAATTGGTACACGAGGTTTATCCTTACGGTCTTGTCTGGCATAGCCAAAATAAGGAATAACGGCTGTAATGTAATCTGCCGAAGCACGTTTTACGGCATCAATAGACAACATGAGTTCCATTATATTATCAGCAGGGGCAAAGGTAGATTGTATAAAAAATACATAAGCTCCTCGTACTGATTCGTGAATTTCGGGCTGAATTTCGCCATCGCTAAACTTATTTATTGATGACTTTACTAATGGTAAATCGTAGTGTTTTGCTATGGCATCTGCCAAGTAATATGATGCACTACCACCAAATAATTTTATTTCAAGTGACATGAGGGTTGTTTTTGGAGGGCAAAAGTAATGATTTTTTTTTAGAGTTTCTAACTTTAAGAACATTTGATGTTCATATTGTGTCCTTTTTGTATCTTTTTTTTCGTAACGACTATGTTTTTTTACTTTTTTTCAATAAAAAGATATGACAGTTCTTGTTTAGAATAGTGTTATATTAAAAATGTGTGTATTTTGTTTTTTGTGCTAGTTTTATAGCAATTCAATTCCTTTTTCCAAAACTTTATCAATGTTATTTTGTATGTCTAAGCTATCATTTTGAAAATATATATCAGGTATAATACCAACTCCTTCAGGGCTGCTGCCATCTGGATAGCTATATAGTTGGTTGGGAAACATAAAACGCCAACCATTGGGCAAAAAGCGAGTAAAAGCAACCGTTGAAAAAGCATTGGAAGTGGTATCGCCAACTACTGTAATGTGGTTTTGTGTTTCTAAAAAAAGAGCAAACTCTTCGCCAGCACTTACGGTCGAATGATTGATAAGTAAAATAGTTGGTTTGGTATATTGTTGGTTTCCTGCTGCTTCTGCAAAATAAACAGTTGGTTCGTCGAAATCTGTATGTGCTTCACCATTTCTCGTTTGAATACTAAAAGCTAATTTTCTCTCAGCGATAAATCTACTAGCTACATATCTGTCTATAAGTGGAGCACCGCCACCATTATTCCTAATATCAACAATCAATCCATCGGTAGAGAGTAGAGCTTCAATGGCAGTATCTATTTCAAAATACCAATCATTTATATTGCTAAAATGTGGCATATAAATATAGCCAATATTTTTATTTTTTATAGTTCCATAAACAAAATCCTCATCACCAACGGATAAAGCTGTAAAGTTATTTTCGAGATATTGCTCTTTTATAACATTGATGTTAAATTCCTTTTCGGCTAATAGTTCATCGCCTATTTTGCCAGAAGCAAATCCTTTTTTTCCTACATCATCAACAATAGCAATGTGTTGGTCATCAAAAACATCTATGATTGATGTGCAAATATCCCACAATTCGTCTTCGGTATTGCTGGCCATAGCCAAAGGTTGATATGCGACATAAATGGAATCCCAATTAATTTTTCTGGGAATAAAACCGCCATAGTTTTCGTCCATTTCTGTCCAAATATAATTGAATATTGCTTCATTATTATTTGCAACATCGTCTTTTATGCAGGCTTGCGACAAACTGACGATAATGATGAATATAGAATAAATTATTTTTTTCATTTCGCAGGTAAATATATTGTACTGAATTAAGTGCCAAGCACTATTTGTATAAAGGTTATTTGATTGTTAAACGTATTGATATTTAGTGTGTTAGTTGTCAAAATTTGTAGAATAAATCTGTTAAGCAACTTATTTGCGTCCAATTTTAAGCATTAATGCAAGATGAAACCCTATTGAGTTGCGATAATATTTTTTTATGGAATTGATTTGAAAATATTGATAAGTAGAACTTGCTCTAACTCCAATTTTTGGGCGATGGTATTCGTAAGCAATTTCTATTTTAGGATTAAAAAGACTGTGCAAACTAAACAAACTCATTCTTGAATACAATATTTTAGGAATATTGTCACTATTCACTACCACAAATTCATCTAAACCGCCATATTTTGGAACAGAAGCCAGCCCCAATAAAGGATAGCTCATTTGACTGCTAAAAACATGCTTTGAATTTATAATGTATTGGTGTTTAAATAAAAAATCTATTGTTTGGGTTGTTTGCCAACTGCCATTAGAGAAATCATCATAGTTAAACAATTGTATGGTAGAACTGAATTGTCCGCCTACGAAAAACCTAGCTTTTTTAGTTTGAAATACTTTTGTTACATAATTTACATTGAGGTTTATATCAATAAAATCAGACGGAAAAAACTCATTGTTATAATTTATCGACCCATATAAGATATTTAAATTACTGCTCCAAATAGATGTGTCTTTTCTTGCTTCATATCCAAATCTTATGCTAGGAATTATTCCCTGAAATTTTAATGCACTAAATGTTTTATTTTTTAAAATTTCATTTTGAAAGCCTCCTTCCATCAAAATAAACTTATTGGTTTTTACTGACTCATTTTGGCCTTTTAGTAAAGAGAGATAAAATATATTAATAATAATAAAAAGTATTGTTTTATTCATGTGAACAACGTATTTATTTTATGTTATTTTTTTTAAAAGGTTTAAATGTCTTGTAAAGGTATAATTTTTGCTTTCTTAAATCTTTACATTTGAAATGAAATTTTTACTTGTTATCGTAATAAAAAATAGATAATTTTTTTGCAATATTAAGTTACTTCTAAAAAAATAAATAGTCATTTAAACGTAAGGCTTTTGTTTTTTATGAACTATTTAAGAAAATCTAAATATAGTCATATTTAAAACAATACGTTGCTATTAGACATTTAAAAAACTCAATGCTTGCATAGATGTTTTGTAAATTTTAAGAGCTTTTGTGTTATAACATATAGTTTTGCAAAAATAAAATGCTTTTGTATAAATATCTACTTGATAATGCAAAACCCACAAAATTAAAGAAAAAACACAAAATCTAATTTTTTTTGCATTTCATTTAAATTTTTTGGTATTATTTTTGTCATATTTATGTAAATTTCGTTAATTTACAAACCCAACCTATTACAGCAATTCATTTCTTATTTTTTTAATCTATTACTACTAAACACTAATTAAAATGAACCTCAAAAAAACACTGCTGTTTGTCTTTCTAGTTGTTCTTATTATTGTTCACTTGATGCTTGTTGTGCTGATTGCATAAGAAGTTAAATCATTAACAAAAAGCGATGCTGCTCATTTTGTAAGTTTCAAACAACTTAATAATATTTTTTGTCGTTAATAGAAATATAGACACCACTCTCAATTTGGTTTGGCTACTGTTGACTGTTTTCGCAAATCATATCAAACTATTTTACAATGAGCAAGTTTTTTGTACAAATACTACTATTACTCACTTTTCGTGCTACTATTATTGTAGCACAAGATATACATTTTTCGCAATTTTATACTGATGCTATTCGCTTACAGCCTGCCGCAACAGGCAATTTTGCGGGAGACTATCGTGTGGGCTTGAATGCCAAAAGTCAATGGGAAACCGTAGCAGCACCATATCGAACTATTTCGGCTTTTGCAGACTTTGGTTTGCTCAAGCGGCAAAAACGCAAAAGTGGTGCCGATTGGCTCGGCTTGGGCTTCAATGTATTGCACGATTATGCGGGCGATGGCAATTTGTCGATGACGGAAGTGCGAGGAAGTGCGGCTTTTCATCAGTCTTTTACACCACAATTTTATGTGTCGCTAGGTGCAGCGGCGGCTTATACACAGCGTAGTTTCGATTACGAAAAACTGCTTTTCGGCAGTCAATGGAACGAAGTTGGTTTTGACAATAGCATCAGTAGTCTGGAGAATTTTTCGGGCGAAAAGGCGAGCTACCTCGACCTTAGTGGAGGAGCTATGTTTAGTTATCATCAAGTAGGAATATTTGATATTTATGGTGGTTTTTCGGCACTACATCTCAATCAGCCAAAATTTAGTTTTTTTGGTAGCGAAAATGAGCGTTTGGGCATTCGATATATCGCAAATGTGGGTGGTAGTGTGCGTATCAAGCAATTTAGTGTAGAACCAGCTTTGTATGTGTCTCGGCAAAAGCGAGCAAGCGAATTGGTCTTAGGCTCAAATGTGGCTTGGGTTTGGAATGATGGCAATAGATATAAAGCGGCTACGAAACTGTATGTCGGCACTTGGTATCGCTATGCTGATGCTGTTGTGCTGCTGGGTGGAGTGGCGTTTCGTAGCTATCGCTTTTTGGTGTCTTATGATATAAATGTGTCGGCTCTGCAAGTGGCTTCGCAAAAGCGTGGCGGACTTGAGATTTCGCTGGTGCATGTAGGTGGCTTGGGAAAAGAACCTACTGTTGAAATTTATTGCCCGAGGTTTTAAGGGAAGTATGAAAGTTTATTTTTGTTTTGTTTTGTATCTGGCTATATCATCTTTTATTGTTTCAATGATATGATTGGCTTGTGAGTGAGTGCCTGCTTTAGTGCTATATCTTTTTTGGACATTTTTAAGATTAGTTATTTTATACTCTGCTTGTTCTATTTTTAATAATATAAAATCAATTTCAAGATTTTTTAGTTGTATTATTTTTTCTATTATACTAATGTTTTTTTCATATACTTGAATTTGGTTTTCTAATTCTAGAATTCTGTTGTTAGACAGTTTAATTTTTTGTTCTTCTTCTTCTCTTAGCCTTTTATAGTATTCGTCTAAACCGTTAATGTATATTTGTAATTCTACGCCACGAAATGCACTGCCATCGGCATCGTCTTTTTCAAAATGTTCGATAGTTTTGAAGTTTAAAGTATTAGCTTTTAGTTCTTGATTTTCTAAAATTTCAAGAGCAGTAGCATAAGCACAATAGGCTCGTAAAAAGGCAAGTTGTTCATTAGTAATTTGTTTTTTTTGACCTTTTGAAAGTATAAAATTGTTGGCTTCTTGATTTTGATTAGTATAAATTTCATTTATATCTCTCAATGCAGCATAGTGTATATTTAAGTTTTTTCCTGCTCCTTGCCAATCAGCATGTCCTGTGATTTCTAAATTCATGCTCAAACTTTCCCTATCTTGAATAGGTATATCATATATTTCTTGCAAAACAAGATTGATTAATTCTCTTGTTGCATTTTGTGTATTTTGTGTGCAACACTTACCAATGATTTGTCCTTTGGCATTTATTTTTATTTTTGCTTGTTCACTTTTCTTGTTTTGGAAGCCGATATTTATATTTGAAATATCTTGCAAATCATTATTTACTGTCACTTTTTTATTGACTTCAATATTTTGTAATGCTTGTTGCAACTTACCCAATTCTTGTTGTTCTATATGTTCAATATTTTTAATATTAATGATTACTTTTTGATAATGTATTTTAGATTGAATTTCATCAATTTTTCTTTTATTAATAGCTACTTTTTTTTGTGTTTCTACTTGTTCTGCTTCTATTTTGTTAATGTTTTGTTCTATTTTTTTTATGCTGTCTTTTTCTATACTTATTATTTCTTCTATTTTATCAATTTGTTTTTCTAAATCATCAATTATTATTTTTTTTTTTCTATCTGATTTTCATAATAGGCATTACATTTGGTTATCTTTTTCAATAACCAAATATGATAATTAGCTTCTTGATGTATGTTGAGTTGTTTGTACTTTTGGTCTAATTTTTCAAATTTGTTTATCAAATCAATGTCTCTATTAGTAGTTAGCCATAAATTGTCTATATAGTAAGCTACATTATAATATAAACAAGAGTGATTTTGAATATTTCCTTTTTCTTCTTCTGTAATCCCTAATATCATATAATAGGTTAAGGGATTTTGAACATGTTGTTGTTGTTTTGAATCAGGAGATTTTAAATATCGTTCTAAATATATTAATTGACCTGTTTTTTCAAACATTTTTAAATACTTTTTATTTTTCCGTTGCGAAATATCAAATAAAAGAGCTATTTTTTTCAAAAAACTAATTTTCTTTGTTGATATATCATCTATTTCTTGGGATAATAGTTTATTGTTTAATGTTAATGAGATAATGGCAAAAATAAGAATAGCTTTGATATTCATGTTTTATTTTTGTCTAAGTACTTAATTTAAAAATTCCTTTTTTATACTATAAAGTAATCATTCAATTGCCTTATTTTTGTACTATTTCATAGTAAGGTATTTGTTCTAATTTATTATTTTTTGCAAATCGTTCTACTGATATTTGAATCTTGTTTAGCAAGTATTCCCATTTTAGTTCATTTTCACTATACTCATATTTTTTAAGTTCTTTTATTAAGGTTTGAGTAAATAACCCTCCACTCTTAGAATTTGTATAAGAATATTGATCTAAATCGGTACTTACTAATATAATATTCCCTTTTGTGTGCAAGAATAAATTTTCAAGTTGTTTTTTCCTTAACTTGTACGAAGGCGGCATAGTTGCTACAACATAGGCATCGTTTTGGTCATATTTACTAATAACGTTGCAAGTTTCTGCAAATGTTAATGTTAATTGTGCTTTTAGGCTTGTCAGTTTTAAATTGATATCTTCTAAATTTACTTTTGTTACTTCTTGCTTAGTGTTAGCTTCTTCAAAAAGCAAATTTGGCCAAACTTTCAAAGCTTTATTTTGACCATGTCCTAAATAATAGAAAAAAACAATATCGTTTTTATGTACCTGACTTACTTTACTGGTGCTTAAATTATTTATTAAACTGTCGAATTCTTGATTAGTAAATTTTTGATTAGTAAACTTGTGAATTTTTATATCACTAAAAATTTCATAATTTTCTATTTTTTGCATTAAGCCATCTAAAAGCTCTAAAGAGCGTATATTGCCTTGACCAATATATGGATCTGTAACATCGGCAAAAACGATGAAGTGTAAGTTTTGAGCTTTTGATGTTGAATAATAACTTAAAAAAATGAAGGGTAGAATAAGGTAATAAATAAATATAATGATTTGTTGTGACATATTTTAGATGTTTTAAGCATGAACAATAAACTTGTACTTTAGTAGTGATTTTAATTTGCCTTAATATTTGATTTATATACAATGTATTTCTACTAAACGCTAATTTTAATATAATATTTGAATCAAGGGTTAAAATACCCATTTTGTAATAGCTGCGGCTACTTTACCCAAGATATGGACGAGTAATCCACTAGCAGAACGTACTTTAGATGCTTTTTGTATGTCAGTTTTCTCAATTAACCAGCCAAACAAAGCTTCAATACTTTGTTTAGTTGCAGAAACTGCGGTAGATAATAAACTATCAGCGGCTCTATTAAATTGACGTTCTA
>JBMZCV010000141.1:0-13660 GCA_049613665.1 Chitinophagales bacterium
ATAATGAATTAACAGGTAGCATTCCTGATTTTAATTTACCAAACTTGCGTGATTTGCATCTTTCAAATAATGAATTGACAGGTAGTATTCCTGATTTTAATTTGCCAAATTTGCATTATTTGTCTCTTTCAAATAATGAATTGACAGGTAGTATTCCTGATTTTAATTTGCCAAAATTAATATCCCTTTATCTTGCTGATAACCAATTAATAGGTGTTGTTCCTGACTTTAATAATCTTCCTATACTATCATGGTTGAGCGTTTGTGATAATAATTTATTTGGAGTTATTCCAGAGTTAGAAAATTGTATTTTTACTCCGATTCCCATACTTCATTTTCCGTGTATTAGCAATGGCAGAATTTCTGGCACAATTTTCCAAAATGAAAACCAAGATTGCATTTTCAATGAAAATGAAAATACAATTCCACAAGGAAAAATTTTAGTAAATGATGGCACAAACTATGTTTTTTCTGATGAAAATGGTAACTATGAATTACTTTTAGACACAGGAACATACACTATCAGCTATTTGCCTTCAAACGAGCTTTGGCAGCAAACTTGCTTAAACGAATTAGAAACTTATATCATTACAATTGCTTCTTATGACGATGTAGTTGAAAATATAAACTTCGCAAATGAAGCAGTATTTGATTGTGCTTTAATGAATGTAAATATCAATACACCTTTGCAGAGACGTTGTTTTACCAACAATTATACGGTGCAATATTGCAATGAAGGCACAGAAATGGCGGAAGATGCTTATGTAGAAATCTATTTTGAAGAGGAAATCATAGTTTTAGATGCTTCTATTCCTTATACAATTGATGATGATGAAATTTATACGTTTGAGTTGGGCGATGTTGGTATTGGGCAATGTGGCAGTTTTACGGTTACAGATTCTATCTCTTGCGAAGCTGTTTTGGGTAGTGCTGTTTGTGCGATGGCTTATATTTATCCAGACAATCATTGTAGAGAAATAGACGAAGAATGGGACGGTTCTGATATTGAAGTTTCGGCACAGTGCTTGGGCGATATTGTGCGTTTTACTATTGCCAACAATGGCGAATCAATGGCAGATAACTCTTCTTATCGAATGTATGAAGACGATGTTTTATCGGCTATTCTAAATTTCAGAATCGATGCCGACGAAGTGTTAGAACTTGATTATGCGGCTTCTGGCGTGACATATCGCCTGGTTGCCGAACAACGGCCTGGACACCCTGAAAAAGAGTATTCGCAAGCTGTTGTCGAATTGTGTGGTACATTGCCATTTTCTTTAGGCTTTGTGACTTCGCAATCTATGGCAAATACCGAGTCTTTTTTTCACACACATTGCGAAGAAATTATCGGCAGCTACGACCCAAATGATAAGTTAGTTACGCCAAAAGGCATTGGCGATGAGCATTTTATAGAAGCAAATACAGATTTGGAATATAAAATACGTTTTCAGAATACAGGAAATGATACCGCTTTTCGTGTGATTATCGTAGATACTTTAGATGTCGCACATCTCGATATGTCCACTTTTGAAGCCTTAAACAGCAGCCACGATTATAGTTTAGAAATTGTAGAAGGACAGATTTTAAGGTTTACTTTTGACGATATTTTGCTAGTAGATAGCAACGTAAACGAGCCTGCGAGTCATGGTTTTGTGAGTTTCAAAATCAATCAAATGCTAGATAATGAAATTGGTACGGTGATAGAAAACCAAGCTTATATTTTCTTTGACTATAATCAACCCATTCTTACACCGCTTGCATTCAGTACAATTTGGGAAGAACCGCCATTTTTAGGAACAAGCATTTTTGAACTTGAAAACTCGCAAGTGAAAGCATATCCAAATCCTGCTAAGGAGCATTTTTTCTTAGATTTTTCGGCAATAAAGCAAGATGTTGAAACGGCAGAAATAAAGATTTATGATGTGTTTGGCCGTTTGGCTTTGGGACAAAAAATAAGTGCAGATTTGAATAAAGTAGCTATTTCTAGCTTGGAAAAGGGTGTTTATATCTATAAAATTGTGGGAGAGAATGATGTGTTGGGAAGTGGAAAAATAATGGTGCAGTAGAAAATAGCATCTATTTTAAATGAAAAAAGGCAAACATTGGTACATTCAATGCTTGCCTTTTTTCATTAGAAACTAAGAACTCATAACTAAAAATTAAAAGTTCGGTTCTAAAGTCATTTTTGATTCTGTAATGATACGAACTACCTCATTGATATCGTCTGTGATAGGCAACAAATCGAGGTCTTTTGGACTAATATTATGTTCTTGTTCCAAAACTGTTTCTTTTATCCATTTTTTCATGCCATTCCAAAAATCTGAACCAACTAGAATGACAGGCATTGCTTCAATTTTATTGGTTTGAATAAGCGTCAAACACTCAAAAAGCTCATCGAGTGTGCCAAAGCCGCCTGGCATAAAGATGAAAGCTTGTCCATATTTTACAAACATTACCTTTCTAACAAAAAAGTAGTTATGATTGAGCAATTTATCAGGGTCGATGTACTCATTATAAAACTGCTCATGTGGCAAATCGATATTTAAGCCAACCGATTTTCCGCCAGCTTCTCTTGCTCCTTTGTTGGCGGCTTCCATGATGCCAGGCCCGCCGCCCGTAATGATGCCGTAGCCTTCATTTGCCAATGCTTTGGCGAGTTCAACAGTCATTTGGTAATAAGGGTGTTCTGGCTTTGTGCGTGCCGAACCATAAATAGACACACAAGGGCCTATTTTATTCATAGTTTCAAAACCTTCGACAAATTCGGCCATAATTTTAAAAATTCGCCATGAAGATTCGCCTTTCATTTTTTGCCATTCCTTATCGTGATGTTCTTTTTTCATATATTTTTATGTTCTTTTTTTGTAACTATTTACGTTGTGACATTTTTTATCTCAAAAGCCTACACCTAAACAGTTACTTTTTTTTTTATAAAATCTACTATTTTAGATAGCAAATGCTTTAGCAAGTTACAATATTTTGTTGCTTGTTTTTATATATTTTTTACAAAATTTTCAAGAAAGAAAATATCTATTAAAATATAATTTGGCAATTTAGAAATGACATATCTTTAAGATATGTCATTTCTCGCCATTAACAAATAATCATTATTAAAATTAATCTCTTTCATTCATTTGCAACCACGCACCAATGATAGTAGAAGAAACCAATAAAAAAGCTACAACGGCAAACATCCAATACATATCGTTTCTGTTTTTAGAAGTGAAAAATTAAATTTTTAAACGAAGTGCAAAATTACAAAATATTGATTAAAAATTGTCATATCACTTTGCTTAGTGCTAGAAAAAAAACAAAAAATGCTTACTTCGCTTCTTCTTTTATATAAGCTACCAAATCTTCTACTTGCTGATTGCTCAACTTTTCGAGCGGATAACGAGGCATATATTCTCTATGGCCTGCTGCGGCATACGTTCCGTGTCGCACAATTTCGTAAACAGAAAGGTCTGTGTTGTCTGTCAAATGTCGCTTTAGCCATCTGAAAGTTGATTTTTCGTTGTCCAAAATCACATCGCTTTCGCCATTTGGTCGGTGACAATGCTGACAACTCAACTCATAGACAGCTCTGCCTCTTTCTTTGTTTGGCGTAATATTTGCGTAACCAACTTTTTTATCTTTGGGCGGCTCGACAAAAGTAGCAGGCGATTTTTGCATATATTTGCTTTTCACAAGCTTAATCAAATCTGCTTGCTTTTCTGTGTTTTCTGCATCTTTGTGTAGTTCTGTCCATTCCTTTTTATTCAGTTCCAAATCGCCCATTTTCAGTTGCAAAGTCCAAAGGTAAGCCGTTACACTTTCCAACTCTTTTTTGTCGAGTCGCCTGCCTTGAGCACATTCTTTGGCACAAAGCTGTATGCTTTCGCCCAAATCATGCTTTGCAACTTCAACTAAGCTACCATATTTTTTTACATAATCGTCGTTGTACCACGATTCTCTATTCACGATTCCCCACATGGTAGAACCTTGCAAATAAGGCATTTTGTTTTCCATTGCATACGTCAAGCGTTCTTCCGCATCTACAAGTGTCAAATTTGGGTCTTCCCTCTCTAAATTGTGACAACTCGTACACATAAAAAATTTGCTGATGTACTTCGATTGACGGCCATTTTCGTCAAGCGAACGGCCGTATTTCACAATGTTTTCGCCACTCGCAATAAGTTGAGTATCATCTTTGTTTGGCAAATCGTGCTTAGAATTTTCATGTCCAAGTGCTTGCAAAACTTCATAAACAGGTGTTTCGTTTGTCCATTTTTTTTGAGCCTCAAAATTAGCATCATTTGCCCAAAAAAAGCTAGTCAGAAACGAAAGAAAAGATATGGTTAATATATATAATTTGCTCATTTTTTTATTCTTCTTCTTTGTGAGAAATTATTTTTCTCAAAAAAATGCCAAATCTTGCCGTTGCTGCGTGTTATCACCAGCAACTAAATGCAAACTTTATTTTTTTACATCTATAAAGGTTGTAACAACTCGTTGGTGATAACACCAACAAGGGCATGTCTTTCTTTTTGAGTGTTTGGGTAACAGACACTTTCAAAATGCCTTTTACCTAAATTGCTATAATATTTTTATTCTTTGTTAGACTTATATTTTCGGCCAGCTATTTTGAAATCTCTTGTAATATTGAAGCCAAAATAAATATTTCCATCTAGCCAATCGCCTGTTGTTTCAGTGATAAAAAACTTTTCGGTCATGCCTTTGCTATTCCCAAAATGCAATTGAAAAATATGGCCTTTTGTGTCAATGTCTATGCCGATGGCTAAAGAATTTTTATACCTATCTGCCAAGGCATTTGGCAAAGCGTAGTAGTATTCGGCATTAAGCGTAATATTTTTTGATATTTTATATTTGGCAGCCGTTCCAAATGAGAAAACATCATTTTTTTCGGCAGTAGTAGCTACCAAATTTCTATGCACTACCGAAGGCATAATTTGCAAACTAAAACGGTCGCTAAACTTTCGAGCAACCAATATTTGAAAAGTATAATAAAGCCGAGAGCTAAAATAGTTTTCTCTTTCTGACTCAATCCAATCATTGGTTTTTATGGCAGTATTGGCAAACAAAACGACCGAAAAAGGATAGTTTTTATCGCCTTTGCACTGTTTCATCAACCGCCATTTTGCAAAACCATCAAAGGTTTTCTCAAACGAAGTGCGACCTATACCTATCGTGAAGCCATCTGTCAAACCATAATCAAAACCAATTCGCATTGTTGCATTATCCAATCCAAAAAGGTCTTGAATACCATCGCTGACGCTTCCAAAACGGTGCGAAATTATCATTTTCATCACGCCTTTATAGTTGGTTTCTACCGAATGTCCATTGACAATTCTGGTATCGTAAAAGGTTTGATAAACGTATTCTGTTTGTGCAGAAAGCGAAAGGCTAAATAAGAAAATAAATATAGAAAGGTAAAACTTTTTCATAGAAAAAATATTTTTTCGTTAAGGTAGTCGGAAAAATTTATGCTACAAATTATGAATGCTAACACGCTAAAATTCAAAGCATGAGCATCGAATCGTCCAATTATCAATTATTTGGCGAACCACTATTTATCCATGCTCTCACTTTATCAATATCGCAACTATTGATAGGGCTTGAATTTGGCGGCATTGTCGAACAGTTGCCTGTGTGTTCCATACTACAAAGCAATTTATCAGCATTGACAACAGCCAGCAAATTGTCGTAGCCTTCCAAAAAAATAGAACCGCCAGCCAAAGGAGCAGCAATATCAGAATGGCAAGCATAACACGATGTTTCCATTATATTGACTATCGAAGCCGAAAATGAAACCGCAGTAGTATCGCAACTATTGCCATCGGTAGGATATAAGGTTTCTTCTACATCATAATAGCAAGATTGCGATGCGATAAGTATGAAACCTAATAGAAAAGTTAAAACGCTATATTTTTGTTTCATAGAAAAAGTTTTTTGTTTTTATGTGTGATGTAAGGAGGCATTTGTAAAGACGCATTTTAATGCGTCTCAAGCATCTAAAACTTAATCGTTTTGCGAACCATTGGCTATCCAAAGTTGAATAACATCAATTTCGCATTGTGGCAGTTGGCCACCTATTGGCATAGCTACATAAGCCGCATCGTGAATGATACTGCCATATAGCGAACCATCTAAAGCTTTTGCACTAATATTATCGTAATTGGTCAGTAGAATGCCGCCACCGCTTTCAATTGTGCTATGACAGCCGCCACATTTTGCATCTATGATAGGTTTTACATCTGCCGAAAATGAAGCTGTTAAATTATTGACATCGCAAGCTTCTTCGCAGCCATTATTCAAAGCACCTTGCTCTATCCATGTTCTTACCCAACCGATTTGCTCGCTTGTCAATGGACTGTAAGATGGAGGAGGCATAATATCGTCTGGGTCAGTTTCTATGATAGACTCGTAGAGTTCGCTATTATTTGGATTGAAAGGAGAGACTTCGCCAGTATTCATAATATTTGCATAGTCTGTTAAATCTACGCCATCTTCTGCTGTTTCGGCATCGTGACAACCACTTTGCGTACAGTTGGCAAGTATCAAAGGCAAAACTGTATTGGTGAAATAAACCGTATCAGCATCGCAAGTAGAAGCGATAGAAGGTGTAAGGTCTAAGGCTGGTTCGTGTGTGCATTGAGTGAGCGAAAATATACCTACTGTAATGCAAAGTGAATAAAAAAAGTGCTTTTTCATATCAAGTGAGTGTTTTTGTGAATAGTTGCGAATAAAATATAGAAAAAGGTGTAGGTAATTTTTTAGATGTTTAAACAAGTATATTAAGTGTGAAAGCAAAATACATACTTGCAAAAGCATTTTTCATAAACAAATATAGCAATAAAATTGAAAAAATGTTTGTTTGCCTACTGTATTTTGAAAAAATAAAAACCTTTCTTTTTCTACAACGAATGAGATTTTTTCTTTCCCTACTTTTTTGTAGAAAAAGAAAGAGTTTTCAATGAAATTTATTTAGAAAAGTTTTTTTTGCATAAAAAGCGTTAAAAATATTACTTTTCATGAAATTTTTAAAACAAAAAAACCTATTTTTGCGTATATTATACAAAAGTAAATTACTATCCTGTCATTTATCCCCTTTCAAAATGTTAGTACAATTCACACTAGAAAACTATAAATGCTTCAAAGAAGAAATTAAATTTAGCATGGTAGCCTCCAACTACGACAAAAATACTCGTGAAGACGATAATGTTTTTGTAGTAGAAAAATTTGGTTTGCGACTGCTTAAAAGTGCTGTTGTTTATGGTGCAAATGCAAGTGGAAAAACCAAACTTATAGAGGGTTTGGCTTTTATGGAAAAATTTATTTTAGGTTCTTCAACAAATACGCAAATCAACGAAAAAATCAATGTTACGCCTTTTTTGTTCAATACAGAAACAGAAAATGAACCGGCGAGTTTTGAAATTATTTTTATTCACGGAGAAGTGATGTATCGTTATGGTTTTGAAATTAGCCAAGAAAAAGTATATGCCGAGTGGCTATATATGAAAGAAAATACGCAAGAAGTAGAGGTTTTTTATAGAGATTTTCAGGAAATTGGACTAAACAAAAGTCGCTTTCCTGTCGATGACCTTGTGAAACGCAAGCGTATTCGCCCAAATGCTTTATTACTTTCTGTTGCAGCCAATTTGAATGACGAATTTGCTAAAAATATTTTGGCATGGTTTAGTAATTTTAATATTATTTCAGGGCTAGAAGAACAAGGATATATGCCTTTTTCTATCAAAAGAATGGAACATAATAAAGAACATACTGTAAAATTTTTGAAAGAGGCAGATTTAGGCATTGAAAATATTGATTTGAAGTTTCTTGATGCCAATAATTTACCAAAGTATTTTCCTAATGAGCTAAAAGAATTGATTGTTGAACAAATGAAAGAAAGTTCTAATGGGCAATTGGTGGAAGATGTCAAAACATTTCATAAAAAATATGATGATAATAATGTGGTAAAAGGTTTAGTAGAATTGTTATTAGATGATGACGAGTCGGCAGGCACACAAAAATATTTCGCACTTTCTGGCCCTATTCTCAATACTTTGCGTAAAGGTAAAGTTTTAGCAGCAGATGAATTTGCAAACAAGTTACATCCAAATTTAGCTTATAAGTTGGTAGAATTATTTAATTCTAAAACAACAAACTCAAAAAATGCACAACTTATTTTTAATACTCATGATACCAATTTGTTGAGTTGTGGTTTGTTTAGAAGAGACCAAATTTGGTTTACCGAAAAAAATAGATATGGTGCTGCTACACTCTATTCGCTTGCAGATTTTAAAAATGTGCGAAAAGAAGAAAGTTTTGAGAAAAACTATATCAAAGGAAAATACGGAGCTATTCCCTATTTAGGTAATTTTGACAAATTATTCACTTTTTAAACCATTGTTGCCATGAAAATGAAAAATAAAAAAGCAGAAGAAGAAGCCAAACGTGAGCAAAGAAGAGCAGAACGAAGAGAACAGAAACGTCGCAAACGTCAAGCAACAGCTTTGGAACGTGAAGAAGCAACAGAAAAAAAACGAAAGAGCATTTTAATTTATTGTGAAGGCGGAAATACAGAGCCTTCTTATTTCAGACAATTCAGAATTTTAAATGCAGATATAAAAGCTTTTGGCGAAGGCAGAAATACGATTTCCTTAGTAAAGAGAGCGAAGCGAATAGTTGACGAAAGTAAATGTAAATATGATGAAGTTTGGTGTGTTTTTGATAAAGATGATTTTTTAGAACAAAACTTTAACGAAGCAGTGCGTTTGGCCAAAAGTTATGGTTTCAAAGTAGCATATTCCAATCAAGCATTTGAATATTGGCTTATTTTGCATTTTGAAGACCATCAAGGCGGAGCGATGAATCGAAAAGATTATGCTAAAAAATTGAATGGCTATTTAAATGAATTTAATTTGGAGTATGATGAAGATAGCAAAATAGTTACGGAAGATATATTTGATGTTTTGCAACATAAAGTAAAAGTCGGTAATAAAATGAAAACAAGACAAGAACTTGCTTGCGAAAGAGCAAAACGCATTTATGAATGGAAACAATATATATTACCAGCGAAGCAAGAATCTGTCACAACTGTTTATCGTTTTTTTGAGGAAAATAATATAGAATAAAACCAAAAAAGGTGCGAAATATTTTTATATCTCGCACCATTTTTTTTGAATGTTTAGTATTTCAATGGTTCGGACATTTATACCTTTTTTTATCAAAGTTTTAAACATACTATTTTTTTTAGGCTAAGGCGGCAATATTTGCAAATTTAATGGTCTTTTGAACTGAAAAATAGTATGTTTCCCTTGCCAAAAGGAGCTTTTTTATTAAACTGAAAATTGTTATAAAAAATGTCCGAACCATTGGTATTTAAATTTTTATTGATAATTCAAAAAACTTTTTCTTTCAAAGTAAAGAATACTTGCACCAAACAAAGTAACAATAGCCACTCGCAAACCATAAACTAGCGTAAGATTTTCGATACCATTAATGAATTGTTGATGAAAAAGCACAATGAGTATAGCTGCAAACAGATAGCTCACAATATTTTTTACAGCATAAGGAATAGGAAAATATCGGCGAGAAAGCAAATACGACATCAAGACCATACTAGCATAGCAAGCCAAAGTAGCCCAAGCAGAACCCAAATAGCCGATATGTGGAATAAGCAATAGATTGAGAATAAGCGTAATGATAGCACCCAAAATACCCATATAAGCACCCATAATGGTTTGGTTAGTGAGTTTGTACCAGATAGAAAGATTGTAATACATACCCAAACACAAGTTTGCCAACAGCAAAATCGGCACGATAACAAGCCCTTCGTGATAACTCACATCAATAAAATATTTGACAATATCTAAAAATAACATAATGCCGACAAAAATGAAACTACCTACAATCACAAAAAACTTCATGGCAAAGGCATAGACTTCTTTCGCATTTCCTTGTTTCGATTGAGCAAAAAAGAAAGGTTCGGCAGCAAAACGATAAGCCTGCGTAAAGAGAGTCATGAGTATGCTCAATTTGTAGCAAGCTCCATAAATGCCGAGTTGTCCCATATTTGTTTCAAGGTCGTAGGGCAGCAGGTATTTTAGAATAACTCTATCTAACATTTCATTGATAGTGCCAGCAAAACCTGCCACGACAAGCGGCAAGGCGTAAATAATCATTTTTTTCCATAGCTGAAAATCAAACTGCCACTTTATTTTGGCGAGTTCAGGCATGAGCAAAAGTAGCGTAACGGCACTCGCAATTAGGTTGCTAATAAAGATATATCCAACGCCTATTTCTGGATTGTAAAAGCTTTGTATGAAGCTAGAATGAGGTACTAAAAGTGGACAGCCTTTCAAGAAAAATAAGATAAGCCCAATGCTCAAACCAATGTTTACGAGTTTGATAGAAGCAAATTGCCACGCTTTTTCTTTGTATCGCAAATGTGCAAATGGAATAGATGAAATGGCATCGAAGCCGAGAATGAGAGCAAACCAAATGATGTATTCAACATGATTTTCGTATTGAATAAGCTCTGATATAGGTACTGCAAACAAAAGAAACAAGCCTACAAAAAAGGCACTAGAAGCCAATAGCGATACCATAATTGTGCTATATACTTTCGAGGGTTGCTCGGCATCTTTTATGAAACGAAAAAAAGCGGTTTCTGTGCCATAAGTAAATATAACAAGCAAAAAACCGACATAGCTATACAACTCTGTGACAACGCCATATTCGCCTGTCGCAAAGATGCGTGTGTAGAGCGGTACGAGCAAATAATTGAGCAAACGCCCAATAATACTGCTCAAACCATAGATAGCAGTTTGACTCGCCAATTTTTTCAAAATATTATTTGCCATATTTCTATTTCAATAAATTATTTAAATGATGCAAAAGTTATTGATAATGATTGTTTTATGTATTTTTTTAATTAATATTTTTTAATAAAAAACAAAAAAACAAAAAAGTGCTAGATTTTCTTTAGTATAAATATTTATAATTATAGTATTTTTTTATAACTTTGGTGCAAAATTAAAACTAAAAACTGCATTTTAATGTTAAATAGTTTTAAGAAATAAAAATAGCAACAAAGTAACCAGATTTTTTTCAAGACAGATTGTGTATGTTTTACACAAAATAGATGAGATTATCATAATGGATTTTTTTACTGAAATAAATGCAATATTGAAAGGCAAATAAACACTCAACAAATTAGTCATTTATTTATTTTTGGCATTTAGTCAAACATTAAAAATAAATTGCTCACTTGTTGAAGCTAACACCTTAATTTTTTTTAATGCGTTAGCCACCCAAACAGACTATATTAAATGAGTGTTGGACACTTAGTCTGTCTGCAATTTATCGCAAATAACAATAGTAAAAAAGTTGGATTCTAAAAACAAAAAGTCAACAAAAAATAGCGGCTCAATAGCATTTCAAATTGTTCTTTTTAACATTACTTAAATACAAGTATGTTTTTGTATCGTAAGGAAAACGATATTGCAAAAGAAACATTTTTATATAGTTTAAAAACAAAAAAATGTTTTATATATAAACTTTGAATGTTGATTTCGTATGATAAAAAGCGAAAGCCAATGTTTTTTTACCAGCAACAAAATAACAATAGTAAGACAAAGCAAAATTCATTTTTTTTTAAATGTTTTTTTGTTTTCAAAATATAAAATAATAATGTTAAGTATTTAAGTCTCAAAGACAATGTCAGATTGCTTAACTAAAAAAAGAGATAGTGCTATTTTCTTTTTTGTCGATAAAAGAGAAACCAATTAAGGCAAAGCACCTGTTTCATTATATGTTTTTTTTATATTATACTTTTGTTCTCTAAAATACCTTCAATTATTACCACTTTTTGTATTTCCTACCATTAAATTATCTTTTAACATAAGATGATTGTTTCATCAAATCATACCTATCTCAATTAGAACATATCAGACAACTTTGTTTGGCTATTTAACTAGATATTTTTATTTCATTAATCTCATTCAAAAAATAAATGAGTTAGCTTTGGGCAGCTTGTTTCTTTTTGAACTAAAAAAAAATGACTATGAATAAGAACAATAGCCGTGGCAAAAACAAAATCCCCAAACAACTGACCTATTACATTGATGCCACCAATGTATGTTATTGGTATGATACAACGGTGCCAACTTTACGAGTGTTGCTCAAGCTACTCATCTTGCTGAAAACAGATAAAAATGCTTCCTTTTATTGCATTTTTGATGCCAATACGACACATAAACTCCCTCCGAATGAAAGGGAAATTTATATGCACTTGCTCAATCATAAGCATTATTTTCATCAAGTGAGTGGAGGCAAAAGAGCCGACGATTATATTTTAGAGCTTGCCGATATTTATGAATCTCCCGTAATTAGTAATGACAATTATACTGACCCAAAGTATGACAGGTATGCTTGGAAACATCGTGAAGCAGAACCAATGCGTTTGTTCCTAGGCGAAGTTATCAGCACGCCTTTTGGCGACCATTTATTGTTACCAGACCTAGATTTGAGAGCAGTACTTGACAATAAAATAAATCATTTGTATCGTGAGTTAGAAGGACTTTTTAATCCACCTAAAGAACGTTATAAAGGTTTTGTTAAATTTTATATGTCTGAGAAAGGTTGGGGACAAATTGATTATTTCAAGCAGGAAACCATTTTCTTTGAAAAAACGCCTTCAATGAAAAAATTGCAGGCAGGCCAAGAAATAGAATTTACGCTTAATGAAGGCGAAAAAGGCACTTTTGCTACCGATATTATGCCTACTCATTCTACTTTTAAAGGCGAAATCATACATTATGATGAGCAGCGAGCTTGTGGTTATGTGAAAATGGATACAACCGACAAAAAAATATTTTTTTACAAAACTTATTTTAGAAATCCAGAGATTAACGACCGAGAGCTACGCCGAAAAGTAAAGGTAGAGTTTGAAATAGGAAAAAATCCTAAAGGCGAATGTGCCAAAAACATTACTATTATTGTAAATAAAGGCAAGGAAAAATTAAAAAAGTTAGAAAAGCAAAAAGACGAACTAACTGCTTTGCTCAAAGAATCGGTCAAAAGGTCGGAAGATGCTTCGAAAAAAGTTGCAGCACAACATAGCGAATTGTTGCGATTAAAAAAGGCTTTAGCCAGAATAACAGGTATCGACAATATTTCGAAAGAAGAAGAAATATTGGCAGCTATGGAAACGCCAGATGTGCAAGACTTGTTGTCAAGAGCTAGTTCAGATGACTATGTCGATACGAGACACACCAACTACGATAATAGAAAAAGTAGCCATCATAGACGCAACGACAGACGAAAAGATGATCGCTCCGACCATAAAAGAAGAGACCGTGATGATAGAAAGCGAGACCGTGATGATAGAGGCGAAAACAGACGGAATAATAATGATAGAACAGATAGTAGAAGAAGAGATAATAGAAGAGGAGATGAGCAAAATGATGACAGACGAAAAGATGAACAAAGCAACAATAAACGCAATAATGATAGGGTAGATAATAAGCGAAAGGATAATCAGAATGATGACAGACGAAAAGATGAACAAAGCAACAATAAACGCAATAATGATAGGGTAGATAATAAGCGAAAGGATAATCAGAATGATGACAGACGAAAAGATGAACAAAGC
>JBMZCV010000142.1:0-13655 GCA_049613665.1 Chitinophagales bacterium
CATTTATAAGCTACTGATAATCAATAGTTTTATAGAGTAACAGGTCTAATAGTTATATCATGCCCCTCGTTCGTTTTTCCTAAAGCATATCGTTTTTCAAAATATTTTTCTTGACTAGAAAGTTGGCTAAAATTTAAAACAATTATCAAAAATAAAAATATCGTTTTCATATTTTATATATTTAAAAATAGGCAGACTATCTAAAAAATAATCTGCCTATTGTGTATCAAAAAATCGTTTATCTATTTAACAATAATTAGCTTGTCATGAGCTATCACATTAGCATCAATTCCTCGCCATTACATCGTTTAATTCGCAAAAGCAAATCTTAAAACAACTCCATTCTTTTTTCAAAAACAGCCTTTAGCCGTGTGTCGTGTGTCACGATAATCAAAGCAACTTTATCTTTTTCGGCTTGCTCTTTTAGCAATTCAATAACCTGTTTGCAGTTTTCATCATCAAGACTTGCCGTAGGTTCATCAGCCAAAATGATGCTCGGCCGATTGAGCAAAGCACGCACAATAGCGACTCTTTGCTGTTCGCCTTGACTAAGTTCGTGCGTTTTATTATCTATTTTTTCGGCAATATGCAAGCGTTCCAATAGCTCTAAAATGCGTTTTTCGTCTTGTTTCACGCCAGCCAAATATTGCGTTAACAGCAGATTTTTTTTGACCGTTAAAGAACCAATAAAATGAGATTTCTGAAAAATAATGCCGATATTTTGCCCACGAAAAATATCTATCTTCGATTTTGAAAGCTTTGTAATATCTGTTTCGTTAATGGAAATGCTGCCCGAAAGCGGCTGCAACAAACCTGCTAGAAGATGCAATAAAGTCGTTTTTCCTTTGCCCGAATTACCTAAAATGAGCAGAGACTCGCCTGCCGAACAAGCGATATTTTCAAATTCAAATTTTTTGTTGGTTTCATAAGAAAAAGTCAATTGATTGGTTTGTAGCATATTTTCTTCTAGTTTTTAGTGTTGGATTTTTAGTTTTTAGTTATCTACCTGTACGAAATTCCTTTTTGGGGCTTACTTATTTTCTATTGCAAAAGAAACTACCGAAAAACAAGGAATAGCAAAAGTAAGTTTTTTTGCATAAAAAAAAGATAGATAAAACTCAATTTATCTATCTTTTTATTTTTTTGTGTAGTAAAACAAACTAATATTTGAAATTAGTTAGTCGTTTTAGGCTGCACTTTTATATTAGGTTGTGGCGTTCTTGCTCTTTTAGGAGCAGGTTTGTTATCTGGAATTTCAGAATTGAAACTTTGCTGAAACTGAGCCAAAGATTTCCCTGCTTTATATTGTTCTTCTTTTACGAAGTGAGCCAATTCGTCGAAGTTATGAGCATTTTTGTAGCCAGGAAACGCATCGATTCTGTTCAAGTTTTCGTCAAGGAATGCGATAGTCGGATAGCCTACACGGCCTGTTGATTTCTCACCCAAAATCAAGCGAGTTGCCAACATATTTGTGCCACGTCTTCTGCCTGGCACAAATTCATAAGCATTGCCATTAAAATTGACGGTTGTTGATGTTTCGGCATCAAATTTTACGGCATAAAAATTTTCGTTGATATAGCTAGCTACTTCAGGATTTTGGAAAGTATCTCTATCCATACGTTTGCACCAGCCGCACCAGCCTGTATATAAATCGAACATGACTTTGCGAGGTTCTTTTTTGATTTTTTGCTCCAACTCGCTCAATGTTATCCATTGAATAGCTCCTTTTGCAGCACTTGTAGCCATCGTTTTTGTTTTAGTCTTGTCGCTGCTCTTGTCACTTTCTGCTGTTTCGGTACAAGCCGTAGCAAACAACAAAAATATTGACATGGAAAAAATAAATAAGTTTTTCATAATCACATTATATTTTTTGTATTGAAATTCACACAAAAGTAAGAAGTTTTTTTCTAAAAAGTACAATATGCTCCCTAAAATAAATTTCAAAATAACCGTTTAGATGTGAGCTTTTGAGAGAAAAAATTGTCACAATATAAATAGTTGTATTTTAAACATATTTTAATACGCATTATAAGATTTGCATTGCTCTGCTGTTTTCTCCTTAGTCGTTTCGATAATCTCTGTCTCGGTTTCTATCATTATCTCTATACCTGTTTGAATCGTCAGTTCGAGGTCTGTATGGTCGTCGATTCGAATCACTGTTTCGAGACCGAAAATTGCGTCTAAACTCTTGCATAGGCGATTGTCGGCGTTCACTTCTTTCGTTTCTGGCTTTTGTTCTTTCTTCTTTTCTTATAGCTTCTTGTTTTTCCATTTCACTTTCCAACAATTTATCAAAAGCATTTGGATTGTAAGCTATTTGTTTTACATCTTCCAAAAAATCTGGTACAGGAGAGGTTGTATAAGGCACTCTCATATAATATATTGTTTTTCTATATTTGCTTGCTACACGCTGCAAACGTGGCCAAGGGTGTTTTTCGTTGTATTGACCAATAAGAATAACAATAAACGTACATTCTTTAAATTTTCGTTCCATTTTTGGCTTAATAAGCCTACCTGTTCGAGTACGCAAACCAGTATCTTCTGTGCTTGTAATAACAATAGTATGCTGTTGTTCGCCAAACTTTCGTTTTTTACCCCAACGACGTATTTTATTCAAATATTTCATGTCATAATGGTTGTGACAAACAAATACTTTTTGAGAAGAAGGCCGACGTTTATCATTTTGTCTAGCGTCTTTCTGCTCATCTTGGCGAAAAGTTGGATTGATATTCATGTAATGTAGTTTTCTTGAATTAGCTTTTTAGTTTTATGCTCTAGACTGAAATATTAGGTTTAATAACTTAGCAACGCTCAAAAACTAAGCTTTTTTGTTTGAGTTTGACATTTTTTAAAAAAAACCTCATCATAATTGTAGATTATAATTGTGCTTTTTGTTTTTTCTATCAAAAAAATCGCTATCTCAAATTGTGAAGCTTTTTTGTTGCTACTTACTATATATTCTAATATTTATACAAATAAAGCAAACCATATTATATTGGCTCAATATCGCATTTTTTTTTCAAAAATCAATGACATTTAAATGACATTATTATTTTTATTATCATTTTAAGCAAAAAAAAAGAAATTTAGGCATTATTGGTTACAATTGTTGCTTTTTGCTAAATAAAAAAAAGAAAAATATTGAAAGGAATAGCAAATGATTTTGTTTCGCTTTTGCTATTTATGGAATATCAAGTTTTATTCCAAGTTTGAAAATTGTAATAATCAAATTGTACTTTTCGCAAAAAAAAGTCTTTTTTAACTAAACAAATATTCTACATCATTTTTATCTAGCGTTTTCAAAAAGCTTTTTTCGGCTGAAATAATATCATTGGCCAAACTTTTCTTTTTGTTTTGCAATTCCAATATTTTTTCTTCTACTGTACCTTTACAAATCATTTTATAAGCAAAAACATTATTTTTTTGGCCAATTCGATGCACTCTATCAATGGCTTGCTGCTCAACTGCTGGATTCCACCATGGGTCGAGCAAATAAACATAATCGGCAGCCGTGAGGTTGAGGCCAAAACCGCCAGCTTTGAGGCTAATCAAAAATACACGACAGCTTTTTTCTTCTTGAAAATGTTTGATAGCTTTTTGTCGGTTTTTTGGCGAAATAGAACCATCTAAATAGGCATATTTTATCTTGTGATGTTCGAGGGCATCACGCACCATAGCCAACATGCCGAGAAACTGCGAAAAAACCAAAACTTTATGATTACCTGTTTTTTCAGTTATATGTTTGGAAAGCTCTTGTAGTTTTATAGAGTCTTTACCATAATCTTCTGGGTCTTTTAGCAAGGCTGGCGAGTCGCAAATTTGTCGCAATTTCATCAAACCTTCCAAGATATACATACCCGCCCGATTCATGCCTTCTTCACTGATTTTTTCCAAAATTTTCGCCTTATAATTATCACGAAAAGCTTCATAAACTCGTCTTTGTCGAGGCAACATTTCGCAATATAAAACAGTTTCTGTTTTGGGTGGCAAATCTTCGGCTACCATTTCTTTGGTTCGGCGTAGCAAAAAAGGATAAATAATTTTTTTGAGTTCGTCGACTCGCTCTTGATTGCCATTTTTGTCGATAGGATTGGCAAATTCGTTTTTGAAAAAATCACGGCTACCCAAAATTCCTGGATTTAAGAAATTGAATTGAGCATACAAATCAAAAGTGTTGTTTTCGATAGGTGTTCCTGTAAGTGCAAGTCGATTGTTTGCATTGAGCAATCGAGCAGCTTTATATCGTTTTGTCGTTGGGTTTTTGATAGATTGAGATTCGTCTAAAACAATATAATCAAAATGAAAAGAAGACAACAATTCAATATCGGAAGCCATTGTTCCATAAGAAGTTAAGATAATATCATAATTATTGAACTCATCTGTTTTGTGTCGAACTCTAGTCAAGCCATGATGTTTCAAAATGGTTAGGTCGGTACAAAACTTGTCTGTTTCGGCTATCCAATTGAAAATAAGCGAAGTAGGCACAATGATAAGGTGAGTTGTTTTGCCTCTTTTTTCCTTCAAATGTTGTAGAAAAGTAAGCACTTGCACCGTTTTGCCCAATCCCATATCATCGGCAAGGCAGCCGCCCCATTGAAACTCATCTAAAAAGTTGAACCAATTGAAGCCTTCTTTTTGATAGTTTCGCAAAGTGGCATTTACGTTTTTCGGCATTTTTACCTTTTGAATGGCCGAAAAGTTTTTTAATTTTTCCTTTTTTTCCTTCAATTCTCTCAAAATATCCTCCTCATCGAGCTGGTCATACAACTCATCGACGAGCGAAAAATGCACTTTTGAAACTTTGAGCGTATCGCCTTTTATATTTCCCATTTTGAAAAGCGTTGCGTATTGTTGCAACCATTTTTCGGGCAATATACCAAGCTTTCCATTGTTGAGCCGCACAAAACGCTCTTTTCGCACCAATGCTTTCTGCACATCACGCAGCGAAACATTTTGGTCACCATATTGTACATTTGCTTTAATATCAAACCAATCAATGCCAGAAGACACCTTAAAATCTATGGTTGGCTTATTGACATCGTAGCGAAATTTGTGTAGCTCTTTGAAGCCAAACACTTCAATTTTTTCTTTTTTTAATGTATCAAAAAATTCTAAAAACCACGCTTTTTCCATAATATCATCATACGAAATATAATAATATAGTCCATCGGTTTCTGTTTTTTGTTCTCCAAAATCAGGGTGAATCATCGTCATAAAAGCTTCAAATTCGCCTTCTAGTGTTTTATCTCTTGTTATTTGAACAACTTTATTGTCTTTTTCCGAAACAATTTTGTCGGCACCATCTAATTCGGCTTGATGGCTACCATATGTTACTAAAGGCTGAATAATGAGATATTCTTCGGATTCCTTCAAAAATATCTGCCTAATTCCTGCCACTTCTAGCTCTTCGATGTGAATAGGAATATCTGTGTCGAAATAGTATTTGTTTTGCAACGGCAACACTACATTTGAAAGCAAAGTTGGCAAAGCTTCTTTCTTGATTTTTACGGTAGGTGTATCCGTAAAAATTTTCAATACTTCAGGCTCATTGTGGCTATCCAACAAAAATAACTCATTGTCGTTGAGCAACATTTTTTTATTTATCAACAAAGTTTTATTGATACTTTGCACTCTATCCTTGATATTGAGTTGTGCATTTAGCTCTATAAAACCATCTTTTTCATATAATTCAAATTGCAATTTTGCATCTTCCTGCGAGAGCTTCAAAGGTAAGAGTGTTCGCATCGACATTGTTTTGCTCTCTTCTTTGAGCAAGTAGTTGCTTTTTTCTTTCAACAAATCAAACAGTTCTTTAAATTTGTTGCCAAGATGTGTATAAACTTTCGCAAAAGCATCAACACTCAAATCTTTTTCTGACAAAAAATAGCCTCCGCCATTTTCCCAAGTATAATTGAGCTTAACTTTTGTTAGTTGTTGCACATATTGTCCAATTCTTTGCCACTTAATTTCTTTTGCTAGTTGAATAAGGCGAATGTCTTTTTCATCTATAATAGGCACTTTTGACATGTCTATTTGTCCATAACCATAATTGCCAGAAAGTGGTGTAATATGCGACACAATTTGCGTTTCTTCGGCATTGAGTTTTCCTATGATAGGTATAAATTCGAAAAAAGGCAAATATTGATTATTTTGATAAAAATCAAATACATAAGCCATTCCATATTTTTCTATCTTCGCTCCTCCTCTACCACTTGATTTTTTTTTCTTTTTTCCTATCTCAGCACTAGCAGGCAAAAGTATTGTTTTTTCGCTTGGTGGTTTTTTTGCATATTGTTTTCCAAAAGCTTTTAAATCGGCTGCTTTTAGGAGTGAACTATCCAATACAATAAGTGAAAGTTTGTCATAATTATTGACTTTAAAATCAAACTTGCCATTTATATCATCATCTAGCGAAAAGCCATAAGGTTCGAGTAGGCGATTTTTGTCTTCGTCCCAGTTTTTCATCATCTCAAACGCCTTTTTGCCATGCTCGAAGCTAAGTTGCAAAAATACGGCTAGGCGATGCAGGCACAATGGCATTTTTTGCTCGGCACAAGTACAGGTGCTTTGAAAAACTTCTGCACTTACTTTTGTAATCGCAATGCGATAGACTTCATGTTTGTATTTTAGTATTGCCTTTACGGTTTGATTTTCGTCCATCTCAATCGTAGCTCGTTTGGCTCTGGCCAACTGCTTTCCTTTCGTCCAGTCACTTTGATTAATATAATCTTTGAGCTTATTTTCTTCAATATATTTCATGAAGATTTTATTGTCGATAGGCTTTGCTCTTTTCTGGTATTCGGCGGTAGCCAAACGCTGTTCTAAGGCCAACAAGGCAGCCACTTCATGCTTGCACATACCTCCCCAATCATAAGGGCAGTTGCATTGTGATGAAATTTTCTTTTTATTGTTAAAGTCTTTTATAACCACCTCATAATCCTGGTTATAATAATATTCGCTTTCTACTTTATATATTGCCTTTTCACGTTTAAAATCTATACTATTTAGAGTACAGCCGCCCATGCTCAATAAGCGTTTGCCTTTGTTTCTGCTGCTTCCTTTGACTCTTGCCGAAATGTAAGATTGGATAATTGGATGAATTGTATTCACGTCTTGGTAGTTACTTTTTTTTTAATTAGACAAATTACTATAAAGAAATATTGTAATATATCTTGGCAAAGATACAAAAACATTAATGATTTACGAAAATCTATTTGTATAGAAATCAACTATATAAAACGTTGAAAGGTTTAGATACGCTGCAAAAAAATAGTTGAAAAGAGACTATAAATGCTTACATACGGTTTAATCTTTGTTTTTTGGCTAAAAAAAAGTATTTATTTGAGCTAAAAACTTAACTTTTTTCGCAACTCAATAGCCTCTAATAGCCTGATAATCAACGTATTAGCTTACACCAACAAATAAATGCTTATCACATATCATTAAAACAAATATTTATTGAAAATACTGTTTTAAAATATGTTATTTTTTCTAAAAAACTTAGACTTTGTTTAAAAAAAAAATTAAATTGCAAATAACAATCATTCATTTACAAAAACATATAAATTACAAAAAAGTTATTAAAAATGATAGAAAATGATCCTGTTATATATGCCATACCGATATTCAATCTCCTTATTATAGTAGAATTTTTATTGCACTACAAAGAACGCACAAAAACAGCAGAACTAAAAGATAGTCTAGCGTCTATTGCAATGGGTTTGGGTTCGATTGTCATCAATTTTGGAGCGAAAGCAGCCGCACTTGCGGTATATTATTTTTTATATCAATTTCGCATCTTTGATTTGGGTTGGCAATGGTGGGTGTGGCTTTTGCTGCTTTTTGCTGATGATTTTACATTTTATTGGCATCATCGCCTAAGCCATCAAATAAGATTATTATGGGCTGCACACATCAACCATCATTCTTCTGAAAGATACAACCTAACTACTGCTTTGAGACAAAGCTGGACAGAAGAACTCTATAAATATGGATTTTGGTGTTGGTTGCCTCTTGTGGGTTTTTCGCCTATTATGATAATGATGATGATATCTATTAGCCTCATTTATCAATTTTTCTTGCATACTGAAACTGTAAAAAAGCTGGGTTTTCTCGAACTTTTTATGAATACACCTTCTCATCATCGAGTGCATCATGCTACAAATATTCAGTATTTAGACCGAAATCATGCAGGTATTTTTATTATTTGGGACAAAATTTTTGGTACATTTCAAGTAGAAGAAGCGGAAAATAAGCCTGTTTTTGGTATCACAAATAATATTGATACTTTTAATCCATTGAAAATAGCCTCTCATGAGTTTGTTAATTTACGACATGATGTGAGCAAAGCACCAACTTTTATTGACAAAATAAAATATGTATTCATGCCTCCAGGCTGGCGACATGAAGGCGAAATAAGCACCTCGAAATATTTGCAACAAAAATGGAAAAAAGAACATCAAGAGTAAAAAAACCTGAGTAAGGTTCAAAAAAATAACTTAGCGAAAGTTATCTTTTATTTTATTTTTTACAAAAAAACATCCCTCCGCTAAAATAGCCAAACGACCGAAATAGCTGGCATACTATTATTTTATCAACACAATTGTTATACTTTTTATATGCTTGCATATTTTATATACTAAAATATTTGTTTGTTTGCGTGAAATTTCTTACCATTACAGCCTGTTAGTTAATTATTACCTTTTTATAAAAGCATCAAATAACAATAATTCACAAAACTCCTCTTATATATTAAAGAGGAGTTCAATTTTCTCTTTCTTCCCATTATTTCAATCCTATTTTTAGTATAAATTAAATATTTCTTAATAAAACATTTAATTTATTTATAATGTTCTAAAAATCAGAATGTTACTTCGTTTTTAAATACCCAAAAATACCTAAACAACTACTTATAATAAAGCTGTAAGCCTCCACAAATTATTTTTCTTTTTTTGAATTTGAATAAGTGCCAAACACTATTTATTATACACTCTATTTCGATGTTTAAACTTTTAAAATCAATGTTTTAGCTCCCACAGTTTGTAGTATAAACCTGTCAGACTATTTTAAATACAACCTTTTTGTTCCAAAGTTGAAAATCAATTTATTTTTAATAAAAAAACACTCCTTTTCTAATAATAACATCACTATTTCTTAATGTTTTTTTTTCTTCATTAAAAAATTTAATATTAAACAATGAAAAAATTTAACCTATTTATTGGTTTATTCGCTAGTGCGGTTGTTGCTAGCTTTTCAATGTCTTTTGTCATGTCAGATGACAAAACATCGCCTCCTAGCTCACCTCATGGACATTACTGTGCAGTACAAGCTACGCCAGATATGCGTACATTTGTGCAGCCAGACGGTACTGAATTTGAAGGCTATGTGCGAGGTACTCGTGCTGTTCATTATATCGAAACAGCAGATGGCTATACGATTTTGAAAGACAATGACGGTTTTTATAAGTATGCTATCAGCACCAACGACGGCGATTTGGCGGTCACAAATATGAAAACTACTTCAAATAATGAACGTTCTGCTCAAGTACTAACAGTTTTGAATAGTATAGATAAGCATCTTCGTTATTCGGAAGCCGTGTTAGAAACGCACTCATTGTTACATCCTCAGCCTGCAAGTGGACAACCACAAATGGTATTTCCTTCGACAGGTACTCGCAAAGCCTTATTGTTATTGGTAGATTTTCCAGACCAAGCAGCAACTTATAATGTAGCTGCTATTGATAATTTGTGCAATCAAGATGGCTACAATGTCAATGGACAAACAGGTAGTTTCCGTGATTATTATCAAGATATTTCTTATGGTGCATTGACTATCAATACTGATGTGCAAGGCTGGTACACAACACCAAATAACAAAGCAGCTTATGGCAATGACCAACCTGGTGCTGTTGCTACCGATTTGGTGCGATATGCTGTTGACCAAGCAGAAGCAGGTGGACTTGACTTTTCGCAATATGATGGCGATGGTGATGGAGCGGTTGATGTAGTGATGGTTATTCACTCTGGACGTGGTGCAGAAGAATCTGGCGATGGTGACGATATTTGGTCACATCGTTGGGGGCTTTCAGCAGGCGGTAATAGCGTTACTTATGATGACGTTTTGGTAAACGACTATATTATACAAGCTGAAAAATATGGTGCTACAAATATTACTAATATTGGCGTTTTGTGCCACGAATTTGGACATGCTTTAGGTTTGCCAGATTTGTATGATACTGATTATTCTACTAGTGGTGTTGGCGGCTGGTGTTTGATGGCTGGTGGTACTTGGAACAACTCGGGAAAAACTCCTGCTCAAATGTCGGCTTGGTGTAAGGAAGAAATGGGTTGGACAAATCCTAATGTTTTGTCAGGCACTCAAACTGTTACTGATATGGATTATTCCGATAATTCAAATGTAACTTATCGCCTTAACACCCCTGTTTCTAATGAATACTTTTTGTTGGAAAATAGACAAAAACAAGGTTGGGACACATTTTTGCCAGGTGAAGGTTTAGCAATTTGGCACATAGATGCAAGCCAAAACAGCAATTCAAATGAGGATCAGCGTTTAGTCAATTTGGAAGCAGCAGATGGCAGCGACAATGGTTCACTATTTCCTGGCTATACTAACAATACTGCTTTTAATGATTCTTCGATACCTAATGCTCAAACTTATAATGGTAGCAATAGTGGCTTTTGTGTTTCTGCCATTGTAGAAAGCGGCAACTTTGTATCTTTCCAAACAGGTGGTGCTTGTGCAACTGCTAGTTGTGATGATGGCATTCAAAATGGCGATGAAACAGGTATTGATTGTGGTGGAAGCTGTGCTCCTTGTGTTTGTGCAAGTACGCCTATTTCTGTTCCTAGCATTACTTCTGGTGTCACTTTAGGCAATGGCAATAGCTGCGATTTGAGGACAAGCGAAGATATTACTTACGAATTTTCTGTGCCAACAGATGGTGCTTGGACAATATCAACCTGTAATACAGCAGACTATGATACTTATTTATTAGTTGGTACTACTTGCTGTTCAAATGATATAAGTGAGAATGATGATGGAACAAACTGTGCTAACTATTCTTCTTTTTTAGCTGCGGAATTAATCGGAAATTCTACTTATTATCTGACCGTAGAAGGTTATGATGAGGTAGCAGCAGGAACTTTCGATGTAGAAATTGCTGCTCCAGCTTGTGCTGTTGATTCTGTCAAAACAGCACCATTCAGCACAACAGGCTCAACAATAGCTGCTGGTAATAACTGTGATCCTTATCTTGATTTTGTAGAAGTAGGAAATGCAAATGACATCATATATGAAATAACAATACCTAGTAGCGGTAACTGGGTATTTTCTTTAGGTGGTTCAGGCTACGATACTTATTTACTTTTAGGTTCTGCTTGTTGTTCGGCTAATATTGCAATAAATGATGATGCCAATGGCGTATTAACTTCTGAAATAATTATAGATATAACAGCAGGTACTTATTATTTAACAGTTGATGGCTATGGTACTAATGCAGGTGATTATGTATTAAATGTTTATGAAACAAGTTGTTTGGCTCCAGCCAGCTTTGATGCTGTTTCAATTGATGCAAACACGGCTTTGTATAGCTGGGAAAGTGTTGCAAATGCTGCTTCTTACGAAATTCAAGAGCGTGTTTCTGGCGAAGCGGTTTGGGAAACTGCTGGTGTAGCAAGCAATCAAAGTTACAATGTTGAAGCACACACAGCAGGTACTACTTATGAATGGCAGGTAAGAACAGTTTGTACAAATGGCGGTATTTCTGAATGGTCTGCTATTCAGGTATTTACTCAGCCAGTGCAAGAAGAATGTGAAGCTTTGACTACTACTGATTTGAGTTCTGACCTTTATTATGTGGGTTCTACTCTACATACAGAACTTTCTTGGGCAGCAGTACCAAATGCAGAAGCTTATATCTTGGCAGGTCGCAAACAAGGTGGTACTACTAAGGTTTTTCCTGAAACACAAGCTACTTCTCGTACGTTCACTAGCGGTATTAATTATAGCACAACTTACCAATGGTCTGTAAAAGTGAAATGTGATGGCGTTTGGACAGATTATGCTTTGCCTCCTGCTACTTTTTCAACAGGCCCAGGCCCTTCAAAAAATCAAGTAAATACTGATGGATTTGGTATTTTTGATACGAATGAAAGTTTAACAACAAAATTATATCCTAATCCAACTAACAACCTAGTAACCATTAGTGTTAAAACTATGGGCTGGGAAAATGATATAAATATTGCTGTTATGGATATGACAGGTAAAATCGTCATGCAGGAAAACACAACTTCTAGTGAAACAACACTAGATATTAGTCATTTGAATGAAGGCTTTTATTTTGTGAAAACAGAAAATGCTGGAGCAATTAGCACTACAAAATTAGTAGTAATGAAATAAAGACAGTTTTAAGTAGGTATAAAACCTACCGTTACTGAGCCTTTTTCGTTATTTTGCTCAATAGCGGTGCTTTATGATAAGCACCTTTTCGGCTATTTAATAAAGTATTCGTTTAGTGGCTAACGCATTGACAATCAAGGTGTTATCTTGAATAGACAATCAGCTATTCTCATTTTAGAATAAAAGTAATTTTATTTCAATGAGAATAGCTGATTTTTACATTTAACCCAAGTTGACTACTTAGTTGCCAAATTTTTGCAACGAGTCATTAGCATAAAACTAAACAACAACTTGGTGCTTCTGCCTAATTATATTTCTTTATCAATTCGTTGAGCTGTGCGATAAGGCTTTTTAGGCTATCGCTAGGTGTGAGCAAATGATGAGCTTCTATGTGTCGCACCAAACTTTCGTAAGCCGTTATTGCAGCAGGGCGCAAGGCTCTGACTGGCTCTTGTTCTTTTTCGGCTTCGTCTTGCACCCGTTCCAAATATTTTTGGGAAAAGGCTTGATTGAGCAAAGCCAATTCCGCTTTCCATTCCGTGAGATGCAGCAAAGCGAGGGCGGCAGTCAAGTCGGCACTCGCATCAAAATCTTTGATAAGACTATCTGTTGTTGCGGTTTGTGCCTGATAGGAGAGCGTATGAATGCTGCGGTCATATTTGTTCAACTCCTGCAAAATGGCTGCTGCTGCCAAGCGATAAGTCTCTTTATAGTGCAAATGATAGGCTTTCGTTATGGCTTTGATGCCCCTAATGGCGAGGTCACGGCCAGCATCTAGCTCTTGTACGCTTTGAGTGAGCAAATTACCTTGTACAATTTTAAAAGCCATATCCAAATTGGCATAAGCTGTTTCTAAGTCTGCGAACGGAGCGGCTAAAGGAGCAAAATTGGTTTGCCTAGTCAATTCAATGACATCACTTATAAAAGCAATGAACTCACTGTTGCGAAATCTGGTTAATCTTGGAATATTCATTTTTATATTTGTTTAGTTAAAAAATCCATAACAAATATAACTTATAATATTTGAAACTGCAAACAACATGTGTAATTTATTTTTGTTTTGTTGCTGGTAATAATACGCAATAACAGCGAGATTTGTCGTTTTTTTTTGAACAGAAAGGCAGTTTTTTTGTCATTTGACGTTCTGCACGAGTTCAGAGGGCAGTTTTTTTGTCATTTGCCATTCTGCACGAGTTCAGAGGGCAGTTTTTTTGTCATTTGCCATTCTGCACGAGTTC
>JBMZCV010000143.1:0-13365 GCA_049613665.1 Chitinophagales bacterium
TTTAAAACCTGTCACGTCTCAACAAACGACTAATATTTTTCAAAAACCTTAGAAGATTTAAATTACAGTGTACTTATTGACAAGAAACCTTTGTTATCTATTTGTGCGATTGCTTGGTGATAACACCAACAACGGCTGTCAAAAATGTAGGGGCACATTGATATATGTCTAAAAAAAAGCAAAAAAAAAATACGCCTTGAGAAATATCATATTCTCAAAGCGTATTTTTGTGTGGTCCCACTAGGGCTTGAACCTAGGACTCCCTGATTATGAGTCAGGTGCTCTAACCAACTGAGCTATAGGACCGTGTTTTTGTCTGTATTACAGAACTAAAACAATTGAGGTGCAAAGATAGAATTTATTTTTGGTTTATACAATAGTTTTGTACGAAAAAATATTTTTTTTCAAAAATTATTCTTCAACAATACGATGTCCCAAAAACTCCGCATCTTCATCCATGATAAGCTTGCCACGTCTAAAACCTAAACCACAACTTTCATAGGCGAAAAACACGCCAGCTTGATAAGATTTTCCATCTTTGTCGGTGTCTAGCTCGGTATAAGCCTGATAAATGGAAGGATATTTGCCATAATCGCCTTTTCTTTCAGCAATAGGAATACCTGTTTCGTTGAAAATCGTGGTATTATCGCCTTCACGTCCAAGAATAACCTTTTTCACATATTTTTCGTAGCGATAAATTTCCTCAAAAGATGTTTCAAGCAGTAAGACATGGTCTTTGTGCAAATCCCACATATATTTCATAATGGCTTTCGACTGAAAAAGCAAAGTATAAGCAGGATTTAGGATAACGACTTTTCTATTCATCGTCATGGTAGCCAACATTTTCATGAGTTTTGGCTCGTCGTTGGCGATATATTCCCACGGCACCAGCTTGTACCAAAAATCAAACTTTTCGTACTGCTCATCGCCATAATCTACAAAAATGCCGTCTTCTGCCGAAAACACCACTTCCTCAATATAGCGATACTCCACTTCAAAGCCAGCTTCTTTTGCTGCTTCACCAATTACCTCTACATTTGCGTCGTCTTCTGGTGCTTCTTGCATAGTCGAAAGCAACAGTTTTGGTTGCAAATCTGGGTTCATATTTTTGAGCCGCTTAAAATTTTCGACCAAAGCGAGATACACAAAATTGAACTGCTGCTCTTCGTCCAAATCATTGGCTTTGAGCTGCGTCCATTGCATGATAGATGTTTCTGGCAAAGTTGTCGGCGTATCGGCATTAAATTCGAGTAGTTGAATAGTCAAACCGCTTGTTCCGCCAGCAAAATCGAAACGCCCAAGCAAATGAAAGTGTCTTTCGTCGTTCCAAGTGTAACGAATTAGCTCAATCATATTTTTGGGAATGCCCATTTCTTCCCACAAATTATTATCGATAACATGGTCTGCCGCTTCGACAAACATTTCGTACAATTCGTTTCCCGCTTCATAAAAAGCATCTGTTTCGTCTTCTGTCACTTCCACGATTTCGGACGTGAGGTATTTCCATTCGCCATCGCCGAGAAACCACTCCCAGCCTAATTCACGATAGACTTTTTCGGGGGAATTGGCGAGTTTTTTTAGTTTTATCATTTATTTTTTTGTGATTGTTTTATTTGTTGGTTTTGGGAAAAGTCACTTTTTTAACTGTCTCAATTTCTTTTTAAGATAATATATAATAGCTTGACAATAAGGCTTGTAACCTTCTTCATATTTTGTTTGCCAATATTTTATTTCATTTTGAACAGCTATAACAGTCCAATTTTTTGCTTTTTTCTTCTTTAATCTTTCGATAGCAAAAAGTATTGCATTTCTTCGGTTTTCGACTAAAGTTTTCTCATTTAAATTTAAAACAACATCAATATTTTGTTGAATAACAATATCATTAGAATAAATAATGCCATTACCTCTAAAATGAATTAGACGCTCACATTTTTTTTCTAAAGGATTTATTGTAAGTGGCAAAAAAGCTTTATGCTCTTTTAAATCTTTGCTTTTGTCACAATGCAATTTGTGTTTTGGATTGCCTCCATTTCCATTGCAAACGCCAAGCATATTGTTGTAATTTAGCCTTAAATCAGGCATTCCATTTTCTCCATTATACACATCTTGCGATTTGTAATGTTCTATTTCTGTATAAGGTTTTTTTAATTTTGGATTTCGTTTATTATTAATTCTTTGCATACAAAAAGCACAAATATTGCCTTGTTCGGCCAACAAAGATAAGCGAATATCATTTTTGTTACAGCTATCATAATCGGCATTAGGTGTCGTTGAACTGTATTCTTTCAAACTTTGAGGTTCGCTTCCTTTCTCAATATATTTCATGCCTAATCAATGTCATTTAAAAACTCAAAATGTAGTTTTGCTCTCAAAATCTCTGGGTCATTCTCGCCAAGCTGTGCAGAAAGTTCAGCAAGCAATTTTTTTACCTTTTCTTGTGCTTCTTCTTCATCTAATAGCTTGTAAAACTCATTTAATTTGTCCTTTGTATGCTTTGGGCGTTCTGCTACGCCAAAAATATCCCACAAAATGCTATTGCTATCTCGGCCATAAGTATTTGGCGTAAAAGGCAAAATTTCAAAATCTTCTATGATAAAAATATTTTCATGCTTCACATTGCTCAAAACTTGCGGTGAGTGAGTTGTTGCGAAAAATTGAATGTTCGGAAAGGTTTTGAGAAAGCAAGGAATAACATATCTTTGCCAAGAAGGATGTAAGTGCAAGCTAATTTCATCTATCAAAACAACACCTTCGCCTTCCAAACAATTTTCCAATGATGGATTTGCGATAGAAAGCCGATGAGCAATATCAGAAACCATCAAAATAAGTAGCTGTTCGCCATCTGAAAGCTGTTTTAAATTAAATGTTTTGCCATTTTTATCAATCACCAAAGAACTTTTTTCGTTGGTTTTCAAATTGAAAGGACGGTCTTCTACACGCAAATTGCGATACTCAAAAGCAGGCATGTTTTCTAAAAACAAACGAATTGCATTTCTAATAGCTTCCAAATTTGGATTATTATAACTGAAATTTCTTTGTTTTATTTTTGTTCTATTTTCTTTATTTTCCTCTTCTACAAACCACCAAATAAATTTATCAAAATTATAATTTTTGCTAAAAGCATCATCATAAGCTTTAAACTGTTCTACTATATATCGCTTTTTAGGTGCTTCATATACATTTTCATTTACATTTCTTTGTGCTTGAAAATATTTGAAAACAGGAATGTTAATTTTTGTATCTAGTTTTGTTAAAGTAGGAATGTTAAATTCAGAAATGTTTGAATTAACTGTTATGTATGAAAATCTTTTTATCTTTAATGAAAATAACTTATCTTTTTTTATAGCTATAAACTTGTTATTACTTTCTTTTTCTTCAATGTTAATATCAAAATCTGTGAATTGATATGCTTTTTTACTAGGAAATTGTCTTGAAAATTGTATTACAAAAAGATTTAAAAAAGTAGCAATTAAATCTAGCAAAGAAGATTTACCAGAGCCATTTACACCTACAAAAACATTCAAATTGTCTTTGCAAACCAAGTGTTTTTTGCCTCTAAAACCTCTATAATTTTCTATTTCTATTTCTTTTATTTTCATTTTTTCTAATATTTAAAAAAATGCTTTTGAAAGTTTAAATATAAACCAAATATCCTTTTCAAACAAATTTAACAATAAAATCATTTCTATGTTTGTAGAGATGTTTCATGAAACGTCTAAAACTAAAACCCAAAACAATCGTGATAGCCCTTATCTTTCCTTGCATTCAGTCGTTTAACAAGACAAATACCTAGCGTAAAATAAGCATCATCATAAGTAGAACGGCCTCGAATTTGGCCAGCTTCCGTCACAAAGCCAAATTCATTGGCGGCATCTATTTCTACCGAGCGGCGAGACAAAGCACTTGCCAAAGTAGCTGTTTCAGTATCGTAATGCTCAAAAAACAAATCACTAGCCACATATTCCGTACTTACATCGTCGATATAATCGGTGAAAGTGATGCGATGCGACCATTCCAAACCCACTTTCCAAGCCTCATTGATTTGAAACATAATACTGCTTCCCAAAGGTATATTCACTTGAAATAAACTGTATTTTTTTCGGCTAGGGTAGGAGGGAAGGCTTTGCCCTTCTGTGCCTAAATTTCGCAAAAACACCCACTCATTTCTGCCTGTACTACTATTGAAATAAGTCGTTTTCGGATTGAAATAAAAAGCACCAATGCCGAGATGAAAATGCAAAGATAGTATTCTGTTAGAAATAAATTTGTATTGCAAAGCTTTGATGTCTAGCTGTGCTTTTAACTCTAGCAAATTGCTTGTAAAGTTGAGATTGCGATAGTGCAGATACCAATTAGCATCGTAAACCTCATCATATTCAATGGCTTTATCGTCGCTTTTCAAGATAGTATATGTGCCAAAAACTTGAAGTGTAAATCGTTGATTAATAGTATATTGCAAACTCAATCCAGCATAAGGCCGCATCAATTGCCAATAAACCGTAGGCACAATTTCTGAGTTGTTTCGATTGACAATGCTCAAGTCGCCAAGAAAGCCAGAAAATCCTGTGTGCAAGCCAATAGCTATTTTTTCATTCTTTGTTTGCTCTCCAAAATTCTGTGCTGTTACCCTTTGTGTTAAAGTAAAAACAGCGAGGAGGAGGCAAAAAAAGACTTTGGAAAAATGTTTGTTATTGCTATTTTTTCGTTCAAAAAAGACTAAACTTTGCATCTTACGACTTCATTTTTTCTTCCAAAGATTTTACTTGCTTTTCTAGTAAAAATAAGAAAGCCAAAATGCCTAAAAAGATAATGACAAGCGTTGCCACAACGACATAAATTTTGCCCGATTGTCGCAAGCCATCAGCCATTTCTACTGCATTTGCCGAGTTTTGAGCGATAGCCGTAGAAAAAAAGAAAATGCTAAAAAACGCAGTTAATAATAATTGTTTCATTATATAAATTGTTTGAAAAATGATTTGTTTTACCTATCTATATTACATTGAAAACCTGACAAGTAGTGTATCGAATTTAAGAATAAAAAGAGCGTTTTTTTTCGCCTCAAAAATATATGTAACATATGGTAGAGACAAGGCATGCCTTGTCTGAAACCCTATCAATAAATGTAGGTTTTGAAATGTCAAAAACTATATATTCTATTGATTATCAATGTTTTTTGTAAAAAAAATATATCATCTGTTGAATTAGACAGGGCATGCCCTGTCTCTACATTGTAAAAATAATTATCTTTAAAAATAAACAAAAAAAGGGGTGTTTTTTATAAAAAAATAATACGAAATTCGATACCCACCTATCAGGTTTAACAAATAATTTTTTACACTAAATTTCGCTTATTTTCCCTCTTCAAAATAAAACTGTTTATCGACCAAAACGCCATTTTTGTAAGTATATTCTTTCGTCAAAGTGCCATTAGTGTGCCAAATCAAAATTTTGCCGTGCAACTCATCATTTACAAAATCACGAGCCGTCCATTTTTCGCCTGTTTCGTACCACGACAACCATTTGCCGTGTTTTTTGTTAGCGAGATAAGGTTGTTCATATTTTTTTTGCCCATTTTCATGCCATTCATAAAAAATGCCTTCATTTTTTCCATCTTTTATATGTCCGCTTTTCATAGGCCTTTCATTGTTGTACCAAATTTTCCAATCGCCAGCTTCTAAACCTTTTACATAATTTTTTTCGGTAAAAAGGTTACCATTTCCATAATGAGAAACGGCTTTTCCTGTAAACTTTTTAGCATTAAAATACGCCACTTTTACATCATTTTCTTGCCTTTCAAAATGCAGCTCTTTCGATAGAATTTCGGTTGTTTTTTCGGAAGAAATACCACAGGTTTGCAAGAGACACAAACATAACAATAAAGTTGTAAAATACGACATCGCTAATTTTTAGCTACAAAGTTACAATAGTTTGGCCACAAAAAAAAGTTCCTCATCATGTTAGTTGCCGACTTAAAAAGCGTATTTTTTGTTTCAAAAGGGTAAAATTTGAAGAGTCTCTAAAGTTTCTAAAAAAAAACTGCTTATTTTAGCGAAAACTTTTAAAAACCTTATTAGTATTGTTATGAAAAAATATTTAATAATATGCTTGTTAATACTTTGTTGTAGTTCTATATTTGCACAAAAGAAGACAGAAACAAACGACAAAAAAAAAGTAGGAATTAGCCTTTTTAGCTTAGATTATAGTTTGCAAATGCCTTTATTTGATTTGAATAAGCGTTTTGGCGTAAATTCAAATATTGGGCTGACTTTTTTGCAAAAAACAAAAGGCAACTTCCTTTTTGGTGCAGATGCACATTATTTATTTGGAAATTCGGTAAAAGAAGATTCACTTGTCATAAACTTGAGCAATTCGCAGGGGTATATTATTGGCACAGATGGCTTTCCTGCTGAGATACGTTTTTTGCAAAGAGGCTTTAGCTTTAGCGGAAAAATCGGCGGAATTATTCCTGTTAGCACGCACAAACCAAATTCTGGAATTATGGTATTGTTGGGTGCAGGCTATTTGCAACATAAAATACGAGTTGATGATATGAACGATGTTGTGCCGCAAATTCAAGACGAATATAACAAAGGATATGACCGTTTGACGGCTGGCGTTATGTTGTCGCAATTTGTCGGATATTTGTATTTAGATGACAAAAGACGCATTAATTTTTTCGCTGGCTTAGAGTTTACACAAGGATTTATGCAACCGCAACGTCTATACTATTTTGATACGCAAACAATGGAAAAAGAGCAGCGTTTCGATGGTTTGGTTGGCTTGCGTGTAGGTTGGGTTTTGCCAATTTATAGGGAGCATATAGAACAAAAATATTATACAAGATAAAAATAAGAAAATGAAATTTAAACAAATTAAAAAGTACCTTTTTTTAGTGCTTTTGCTAAGTTTAACAGCTTGCAAAACGAGCAAAAAAAGCGTGAATGATGAGATGTCGGCCGCTTTTGAGGAGCAAATGAAAGCACAGTTCGAGAAGGCATTGCAAGAAAATCAGGTAGATGTTATCAATGATTATCACGAAAGCCGCACACAGCGAAATGATTTGGTGCATACGAAATTGGAGGTGCGTTTCGATTGGGAAAAAACATATTTGTATGGCAAAGCAAATTTGACATTTGCACCATATTACTATCCTATAAATACAATAAATATTGATGCAAAAGGCTTTGATATTCAGGCAGTTGAGTTGGTTGGTAAAAATGGAAATAGCTCTTTGGAGTATAAATATGATAGCTTGCAAATTGCGATTCAGCTAGATAAAACTTACGAAAAAGGCGAAGAATATGAAATTTTTATTGACTATACGGCAAAGCCAAATGAGCTAAAAAATGGTGGTGGCGAAGCTATAACAGATGATAGAGGTTTGTTTTTTATCAATCCTGATGGCTCTGAAAAAGATAAGCCACAGCAAATTTGGACGCAAGGACAGTCAGAAGCTTCTTCGTGTTGGTTTCCGACTTTAGATACGCCAAATCAACGCAGTTCGCAAGAGATTTATATGACGGTTCAAGACCGTTTTGTGACGCTTTCTAATGGTAAAATGTTGCGTTCTACAAAAAATGCTGATGGCACTCGCACGGACTATTGGAAGCAAGATTTGCCACATGCACCTTATTTGTTTATGATGGGCGTTGGCGATTTTGCGGTTGTAAAAGATAAGTGGAAAAATATAGAATTGACCTATTATGTAGAGCCAGAATTTGAAGCTCACGCAAAAGCAATTTTCGGAAAAACGCCTAAAATGTTAGAGTTTTTCTCCAACAAATTGAAAGTAGATTATCCGTGGGATAAATATGGACAAATGATTGTGCGTGAGTATGTTTCGGGAGCGATGGAAAATACAGGAGCGGTAATTTTTGGCGATTTTGTGCAAGCTACAACACGAGAATTGATGGATTGGAACAGCGAAGATATCATTGCACATGAGTTGATTCATCATTGGTTTGGCGATTTGGTGACTTGCGAATCGTGGTCAAATTTGACACTCAATGAAGGTTTTGCGACTTATGGCGAGTATCTTTGGGACGAACATGAGTATGGCGATTTTCATGCCGACCATATTTTTCAGCGTGTTTTGGAAGGTTATTTAGATGAAGCAAACGAAACGCCTAAAAATTTGATTCGCTTTTATTATGACGAAAAAGACGATATGTTTGATAGACATTCTTATAATAAAGGTGGCCGTGTGCTGCATTCTTTGCGTAAATATGTGGGCGATAATGCCTTTTTTGATGCCGTAAAATTGTATTTAGACACTAATAAATTTCAGTCGGTAGAAATTCACGATTTGCGTTTGGCTTTTGAAAAAACGACAGGCGAAGACCTAAATTGGTTTTTCAATCAGTGGTTTTTGGGCAAAGGACATCCTGTTTTAGATATAAATTATGAGTATGATGAAAACAAAAAACAAGCGACCGTAAAAATTGAGCAACAGCAAGATGTAAGTCAAATTCCTGTTTTTCGCCTGCCGCTAAAAGTTGATGTTTATGAAAATGGCAAAGCGACTACACATAATATCGTGATGACGGAAGCAACGCAAGAATTTAGCTTCAAGGTAGGAAATGAGCCGCAATTTATCAATGTTGATGCTGATAAAGCCTTGATTTGCGAAAAAATGGACAATAAAACGGCTGAAAACTATATTGCACAAGCAAAATTTGCTCCGAAATATTTAGATAAAAGAGAAGCATTGTTGGCTTTAGCAGCTTTAGAAGATAAAAATAAGCCAGAAATTGTAGCTATTTTTGATGCAGCAATGCAGCACGAAGCTTGGGCAATAAGAGAAATAGCAATCGAAAATTATGATTTTGAAAATTGGAAAAGTAATAATAAATTGTTGAAAACATTAGAAGATATTTCTAAAAACGACAAAAAACCTGCTGTTCGTGTATCGGCTTTAACTAAAATTGCGGAAACAAAATCGACAGAATATAGTCCTTTATACCACTCTGTTTTGGAAACGGATAGTTCGTATCTTGTGATGAATAGTGCAGTTAGTGCCTTGGGAACAACAGACGTGAAAGAGGCGATGCAAATTGCTGAAAAATATGAAGACAATAAACATTTATTGTATAGCATTTTGAAATTGTATAAAGATAACGCAGACGAAAGTAAGGCAGGTTCTTTTACAGAATATTATGAAACAGCAGGTGCTGGCGACCGTTGGGGAATGGTTAATTATTATGCCGATTATATCATGCGTTTTCACGATATGAAAATGCTAGACGATGCTTTGGCGTTTTTCGAAAAGGTTACTTTAGAAGATAATCCTTGGTGGTTGAAATTTGCAAGTGTGCGAGGTTTGGATAAAATTGCAGCATATTATGAAGCAGATCAAAAAGATTTGGAATATGAAATAAAAAATAACAAAGAGTTGGATAAAATTGAAGCTGCTAAAAAAATCGCTTTGTTTCAAGAGTTGGAAGAGAAAGCAAGAGCAACGATAGAAAGTATTAAGGCGAAAGAAACGGACGAAAAATTGCTGAAACGATATGAGAGATTCTAGTTTTTTTAGAGATACTATTACGCTATAAAATAAATTATATAAGACGTTTTAAAAATATTATCCATTTATTGAGACGTGACAGGTTTTAAAAACCTGTCACGTCTAAGATGGTTTTTTAATTACAAAAAAGAAATGACATATTTTTTAGCCAAAACTGTCAAATCTAAAAAGTTATGAACTATCGTAGTTTTAGAAATATGCCATTTCTCACATCTTTAAAAATTCGACAAAACTCTAGTTTATAGTGTATAATTTTGCTTCCTAAAACTCCCACGCTAACAAATCTTTTATTGCCGCTTTATTCAAAGTTTTAGGCATTTTAAACGACTTATTTTCCTGCTTTTCTAACAAAAAAGAAACTGCTGAATTTATCCATTTTTCGCTTTCTGAATCGCTATATTCCAATAAAACTGCTATTTGATAAAGGCTTGTTAATTCCTCAAATACAAATTTTGCTGTCAATTCTAGCGTTTCTTTATCTTGCATTTCAAAACTTTTCTGCAACATTTTTTCTAGCTGTTCTACGGTTTTTAAAAGATGTTTTGCTTGCTCTTCGCTCTCGAAAATACCTTTTATTTCTTCGCATAACAATTGAAAGCCTTTTGACTTTACGCTGGCTCGCAGCATATCTAAAAGCATGATATTTCCTGCACCTTCCCAAATCGGTAAGACCATACTATCACGCATCAATTTGGGCAAAACGCCATCTTCTATATAGCCCATGCCGCCCATCAATTCCATGCTTTCTCTGATGACATAAACGCCTATTTCTGCCGTACATTTTTTGAGCATAGGCGTGAGCAAACGCAAAATTTCGGCACTTTTTCGGTCGCCATTATCGGCTTTATCCAACAATTTTACAGCTTTAAAAGTCATGTAGAAATTAGCGATATACATACTGCCTATTTCTTCTAGCTTTTTACGAATTAAAGCATGATTTAATGCGTTTTTACCAAAAGAAATGCGAAAACTCAAGAATTGATAACTTTCTATCAAGGCACGACGCATAAAAGCGGTAGCCACAATGCTATTGTATAAGCGAGAAAGGTTTATCATATCGGCCATAATGTAAAAACCTTCGCCTTCTTTGCCAACCAATTTTCCGTAAGTATCTGTCAAAATGCACTCAGCACTAGCCATCGAACGCACGCCCAATTTGTCTTTCAAACGCACGATATTCATTTCGTTTTTCGTGCCGTCTGGCCGCTGTTTTTCTATCAAAAAAATCGACAAGCCTTTTGTGCTTTTTATGTCTGGATTGGTGCGTGCTAAAGCGAAAATAATTTCGGCATTGGCATTGCTACAAAACCATTTTTCGCCATTGAGCAAATAATAATCGTCTTTGTGTTTTGTCGCACTCACAAGATTTGCACCAACATCAGAGCCGCCTGCTTTTTCGGTCAAAAACATCGCTCCTGTATAAAAATTATTGAGTTTTTTGCTATAAATATGAGGGAGCAAACGTACTTTGTCGGCTTCAGTGCAGTACCTATCTATGAGGAGAGCAACGCCATCTGTCATGCACAAAGGGCAGGGGAGGCCACCTTCGCCTAAGTCGTACAAAAAGGTAGTGACAAAGCCCAAACGGTGTCTTTCGCTGACGAATTTCTGCCGCAAATCTGGCTGCCATTTTACCGCAAACATTTCTGATTGTATAGCGATGTCGGTGAGTGTGTGATAGGCTGGATGAAAAACAATTTCGTTGAGTGTTTCGCCATAAAAATTGCGTTTGCGGAGTTCTGGCGTTTTTTTGTCGGCTGTTAGCGATAGTTCGTCCATTTCTGTCGCTGCTTTTTTGCCGAGTGTTTGCCATTTGTCGAGCATATAGCTACTGCCTTGTTCTGAGATGTCTTTTTTGATGAGATGTTGTAGCATCTTGTCGCTTTCAAAAAAGTTTTGGCTGCGGCGAAAGTTGTCGCTTAATACTTTGTTTTTCATTTTGTGTTGGTGTTTTTGCGAAGAAAAACTAAAAAATAACAAATTATGTGTTATTACGAGTCTGCGAAGTAATCTTAAATCCTACAATTTCAAATGACAAGAGAATAAAAAGAAGTTAAACAACAGATATTCCGCTTGTCGTTCTGGATGGTTTTGTTGTTTCGCTTTACTACACGCCTCGCCATAACAAAAAGAGAAAGTCTCTTGGGTTTTTATCAATTGATAATCAAATATTCAATTTCTAGCGGCGAGACACTCAAATTTTTGATATTGAGCGGTATATCTAGCAATTCCACCTTTAGCTTTTCGCCTTGAGCCACATTGATTTTGCTAAAGTCGGACACAACAGCAAAATTATTTTCATTAATTTTGTCAAACTCATCTATGCTTACCTGAAATTTGATATTTACTTTTTGCGGATACGGAAAAATCTCCATACTTTTGGGTACATTGAGTACGGTTATCGGCACAGACATTCGTTTTTCTGTAAACTCTACCACTTTTATCCAATAGCTTACTCGCTCAAACGACAACTGTAAACTAGCGAGTTGTGGCTTTTGCAGTTCAATATCGCCTTTATAATCTTTATTGACTTCTCGTAGGGTGAGGGACTCCGTTTTCCACGATTTTAGGGTATCTACGATGGAAGCAGGCCCGATAACAAGCATACTATCGGGCATCACAACAGGAGCTTGGCTCTGGTAAAAATGTTGCACCATTTCGATGTCGGCCATAAATTCGATAGGCACAACTTTTCGCTTTTTTTTCTCTAGCTTAAAAAAAATAACGGCAGGCGTGATATGTTTGATAGAGAAACCATCTAATTGTTCTTCAAAATGTGTTTTTTGCATTTCTGTTTGCAACTCATCACGAAACACATGCTTTTCGTAGTCGATGACAATGCTTTTTTTAGAAAAATTAGAGTGCTTGATAAGTGCTGTCCCTTTAGCTTCTGCCAAGATATTCCATGTTTCTGGCAAGGCTTCTATCAAAGCTTTGTCTTCTGGCAAATTGATATATTGCACAGGAATGGCCACTTCTTTCGTGTATTCTTCGGATAATGTCGTAACAATCCATATCATAAACGAAATGAAAAAGCAAGCAATGAGCGTAGTGCGTTCTTCGGCAGGAATAAAGGGCATCATAAATTAAGCAGTTTTTGTTTGCGTAAATTCTAGTGATACAACCGCTTTTTCGATTTTGAGTTTTGTGCCTGTTTCTTTATCCACTTCTATCACTAAAGTTTGTTCATTTACTTTCAAAATTTTGCCATGCACACCGCCGATAGTCACTATTTTATCGCCTTTTTTCAAAGTGTCCAGATAAGTTTTTTGTTCTTTGGCTCGCTTCATTTGCGGGCGAATCATAAAAAAATACATGATTAGAATAATACCACCAAATAAAATGATATTGGCAATAGCGTTGGTAGCATTTGGGTCGGCTTGTAAAAGTAATAAGTTATAAGACATTTTTTTTGTGTTTTTTATAGAATTTTATATTTCTTTTGAAGTGTTGCAAGATAGCAAAGTTTTTCTAGTTTTTAATTTTAAGTGCTTAGTTTTTAGCTATTTTGAAATTTTTGGAAAAACATAGGTTTTTGACAATTATAGGTGGTGCGAAAATAACATCAGAAAGAAATTATATTCTTCGTGTAGTCTGTTTTGGCTAGTTGTTCATCAAGACTGTTTAAAAACCTTAACGCCTTTTGTCACAAAAAAAACTACGCAGAAAAAACTCGCTTAAACTTGTTGTTAATTGATGCTTTTATTTGTTAAACAATCTTTTTTTTAAAACAAAAGATTTACATTTGAATGCTCAGACAGGTTTCTGTGCTTAACGCTTTTTTTGCGCCAAAAGACTAATTTTTAAAAGGTCAATCTTTTTGATTTTCTGACGACATTTTT
>JBMZCV010000144.1:0-13092 GCA_049613665.1 Chitinophagales bacterium
TAACAAAATATCCATTTAACTAACCTGACGGCTATGGTGATAACACCAACAAGGGCATGTCGTTCTTTTTTAGTATTTAGGTGGAAGGCACTTTTAAAGTGCCTTCCACCTCGATTATCATAACATTTTTATGATACAAACCTTAAAAACTTAGATTACAGTGTATTAGCTATCAAATGTTAATTTCTTTTTTGGCCAAAAATTTAGATAATACTTTTTTTTCTAAGTTGGAACACCCAGCATTTGTAAGTTTTGTCATTTCTTTTTGGTAAAAAATAATATATCTCCCTATTCGAAAGTTTTTTTGTTAAACTGAGAATATCTCTATTTAGCAAGTGGACAAAAATAAATGATAATATATATTAGTTATCAAAACTGTTCTTCAAAATTCTACAATTTTACAAAGATATACAAAAACATTTTTAACAGCTTTCCAAAGCAAAATTTTAGACCAAAAAGCTTTTTATAAAAAACGGAAATAGCTACCTTTTGATGCCTCTATATTTGTTTGTTTTTTGACAAACGCAAGTTTTTATTTTTTTACTTAAAAATGTATGCCTTTCTGCTTATTACACGTCTAATATAAATAAAGAAGGTTTTATTTAAAAAAAAAGCACTGACTAACAACCATCACGACAATGTCAAAAACACACAAACATAGCTTTTCGCTAAAAAAAAAGGCATTTATCTAATCCTTTAGCAAAAAAAAATTTGTTTTTTTTACAAAAATAAACTAAAGAAAGGAAACTAAATTAGCGAAAAATTCGTTTTTAAAAAAAAGATACAAAGGATATGAGGCAATTAAAAATTCATACACAAATTACAAAACGTGACAGTTTGTCACTAGAAAAATATCTTCAAGATATTAGCAAAATTGAACTTTTGACCGCAGACCAAGAAGTTCAATTAGCTAAACGCATCAAAACAGGCGATGAAGAAGCTTTGGACGAACTGACAAAAGCAAACCTTCGATTTGTTGTTTCTGTGGCGAAACAATATCAAAATCAAGGACTAACACTTAGCGACCTAATTAATGAAGGTAATGTCGGATTAATAAAAGCAGCCAAACGATTTGATGAAACAAAAGGTTTCAAGTTTATTTCATATGCTGTTTGGTGGATTCGACAGGCTATTATGCAAGCTTTAGTAGAGCAATCTCGGATTGTGCGGCTGCCACTCAACAAAATTGATGCTTATCAAAAACTGACAAAAGAACTCGCCATATTTTTGCAAACCAACCAACGCAAACCAAGTACTGCTGAATTAGCACAACTCGTTGGTATGAGTGTAAAAGATGTTCAACAATTATTAAAAATTAATGGCAAACACCTTTCTATTGATGCACCACTAGATGAAGAAACCGATAGTTTATCGCTCATTGACAAGCTGTTTATGGACGATGGACAAGGGCCAGACAATAAGCTTATGTCGGAATCTTTGCGAAATGAAGTGAAAGAAGCATTGTCGGTTTTGCCAAAACGAGAAGCTCAAATTATTGAAAGCTATTTTGGATTGAACAATAGCGGTGCGATGTCATTAGAAGATATTGCCTTGCGATTTGATTTGACAAGAGAACGAGTAAGACAAATTAAAGAGCGAGCAATTAGACGATTGCGTAAAACTTCTCGCAGTGGTTCACTCAAAACTTACTTGGGATAATTCATTTGTTATCGACAAGTTTTTTTGCACATAAACAATATTAAGCAACTTTTGGTTTTCATACCAAAAGTTGCTTTTATTTTGCAATCTTGCTTATTTAATTTTCATATAAATACACAAAATCCTTTTGAAAAAATAAATACTACCTTTTCGCATTTTTTAACTTTTTATCGCTATCTTTTTGCTTTTGTTCTGCGTTTTTTTTATAAAAGTAGGAACATTATTCTAATAATACACTTCTCTGAACAAAATAAGTAAATAACTTTTGACTATACGAAAAACCATTATCGTGTTACTTGTTACTATCGCAACAATACTTTTATTGTTTGTGCTTGCTATTATTGGTTTACAACAACCCAAAGTTCAAAATTACTTAGTTGAACAAGCTACTCATTTTTTGAGTAAAAAATATGATACCCAAATCAGCTTATCCAATATTGATATTAATATATTTAGCCATATTGTTTTAAATGATGTTTTTGTTCAAGATTGGGATTGTGATACGCTTTTATACGCCAAAACATTGGAAATAGATATTGCAAAGTTAGCTTTACTAAAAAAAGAACTTTTGATTAATGATATTATAATCAATAATTTACACATTAATTTAATTCGACATCAAAATGAAGAATGGTACAATTATCAATATCCATTTGTGCTTCCTTCTTCTATTAAAAAAAATATTAGCATAGAAAAAAACAAGCCAATTAGTGAAACCGATACGCTGAAAAATGGCTTTAAAATATTGTTAGATGTAGAGCAAATTAAGCTTAAAAATACCAATTTTAGATTAAAAAATGGACGTTCAGATTTATTTGTTAAACTAACAAAACTAGATATTGATGTTTCTTGTTTAGACATCTATCACAATGAGTTAGAAATTAGTCAAGTTTTGATAGAACAGCCAGATGTTTCTTTGCGAATTGCTCCTAAAGTTTTAAGCTCAGATACAAGCCAATATTATGACTATAATTTGCCTGTGGGCATTACTCCTCCTGAATGGCTATTTTTTGTCAATGATGCCACTTTGAGAGATGGCAGATTTCGTCTAACATCTGGCAACGATACATTGTTATATGAAAATGCTATCAATTTTAACCAAATGGATGTAACCGATATTAACATTCATCTTCAAAATGTCGACATTGCTGATGATATTGTTCAAGGTTATGTCAAAAAGTTGCAAGCAAAAGAACAAGCAGGCTTTATAATTGAAAGTTTAACGGCAGATGTGCTTTTTAGTCCTAAAAAATTGATTTTGTCCAATGCAAAACTCATTACTCCAAATAGCTATATTACAGATTATGTTGGCTTACATTACAAAAGCTTGCGAAATTTTTATGACTTTGTAAATCGTGTAAAACTAGACACTGATTTCAAAAATACTCATTTTACTTTTGCAGATATTGGACATTTTGCAAGAGCTTTGCACAAGGTAAAATATATACATCAACGGCAAGATGAAAAAATTACGTTGTCTGGGCAAATAAGCGATAAAATCAGCAAAATAAAAGGCGAAAACTTGATTGTTAAGATTGGAAATAGTATAGCAAAAGGCGATATTCGTATGCGTGGCTTGCCCGATTTTTTTAATTCCAATATAGATTTTAAAGTAGATTATTTGAATACCAACATTCAAGAAATTCGATACATTTTGCCCGACATTTCTATTCCTCAAAATTTCGATAAATTAGGCAATTTAGCTTTTAAAGGAAGATTTACAGGGTTTCCAAATGATTTTGTGGCAGAAGGCTATTTAAAAACCGATGTTGGCCAAGTCAAGTCAGATTTAAAAATGCTTATTCAAGCCAATGAACTCCCAATTTATTCTGGGGAACTTAATGTAGAAAATTTCGATATTGGAAAATGGTTTGATAAGAGTAAGCAGTTAGGAAAAATAACATTTAATTCTAAGATAAATGGAAAAGGCTTACATCAAAATGATTTAGATGTAAATGCTAAAGGAATTGTCAATGATATAACCTTTAATAATTATACTTTTAGAGATATTGATATTGATGGACATTTCGCAAAAAAGCTGTTTCGAGGTGGTATTACGATTGATGACCCCAACATACAACTCGATTTTCAAGGTTTAGTAGATATGAATAATGCTATTCCAGCATATGAATTTGATGCGAAGGTGCGAAAAATTCATTTGCAAGCACTACATTTATTAGATAAGGAAAAAGTAAAAGATGACATCATTTTAGCAGGCACAACACAGCTCAAACTAAAAGGCAATGATATTGATAATATCGTGGGGCAAGCCGATTTTCAGCAAGTCGTTTTCACTAAAGGAGACCAAAATGTAAGGATTAAAAATATTGAAATCTCATCTTCTTTAACAAATGATTTGAGAGAAGCAAGTATAGTATCTGATTTAATTAATGCCAATTTTGAAGGAAAATTTGAATTTAAGTATATTGTTAATGCCATAAACAACTATTTGTATGCCTATTTTCCCTATCAATTTAAATACAAAACTTATACCAACCCACAGCAATTAAGTTTTGAATTGGATTTCAAAAAAGAAATTTTACCGCTCATTCAAGTATTTGTTCCAAAAGTTTTAAATATTGATAGTGGTGCTTTTGCTCAAGGAGAACTCAATACTTTGAGTAAAAAAATGAAGCTTACAGCAAATATCCCTAAGCTGTTGTATGACAAAACAAATATTAATCATTTCAAATTAGAGGCAGATTCCAACGCCGAACAAATTAATTTTTATACCCTTGCCGATACTATCGAAACGGCTAACTTTGTGTTGCCGACTGCTTATCTGCAAGGCAACATAAAAGACAATAGCATTGATTTTGATTTGAACATTGCACAAGATACTGCTGCCAATCACTTGTTTGTAAATGGCTTATTGTTTTCTAAATCTGATACTTTAAAACTAATTTTTAAGGAAACTGAAATACTTATTAAAAACAAAAAATGGGAAGCAAATACAGGCATTTTCACCTATAAAGATAAAAACTTTTTTGAGATTGAAGATATGATACTTTCGCAAGGTGAGCAGTTGATTACGCTTAGAAGCCAGCCAAATGAAACATATAACAATTTAAGCGAATTATTGTTAGTAAACATAAATTTAAGCGATTTTGATTATATACCTGCCATTCGCAACATGAAACTAGAAGCTATTTTAAATGGAAATTTAAGCGTAATAGATATTTTTGGAATGCAGCAAATTGAAGCCGATGTATTGGCTAAAGACTTTGTTTTTAATGGTCAAAAAATTGGCGATTTAAAGGCACAAGCTATTAAAAAGAAAACCGAAAATTTGGTTGCTTTAAGTGGTGCAGTAAAAAATAAAAATTATGAACTAGATATTAATGGAAATCTATTGTTACCTAAAGGTAGTACTCCTACTTTCGATAGCTTAAAACTCGACATTAAACATGGAAAATTAGCTTTTATAGAATCTTTTGTAGGCAGTTTTATATCAAATACATCTGGAAATCTGGAAGGCCGTATTTATTTTGATGGAGTTGTTAATCAACCCAATATCAACGGATTTGTAAAAGTTTTAGATGGAAAAACAACTGTCGACTATTTAGGAACAACTTATGATATAGAAAATCAGATAATAAATTTTAACAAAAAAAGAATTGATATTAATAATCAAAAAATAACAGATAAAAATAAAAATGAAGCTTTTCTCAATGGCTTTTTAAACTTAAACGACTATAAAAATTTGAGCATCAACCTAAATATCAACACTTCAAATTTTTTATTTATGGATACTAAGTTTGAAGATAATGAGCTGTTTTATGGCACAGCTTATGGCGATGGCCAAGTTACTTTTCGAGGCCCTTTGTCGAAAATTGAGATAGGAGTTAAAGCCAAATCTAACAAAGGAACAAATATTTATTTGCCTATTTCCTATGAAGAAGAAGTATCAAGCGAAGACGGATTTTATAGGTTTATTAACAAAACAGAAGCTAAAAAAGAAAAGCAAATTGACCTAACACCAAATATCAGTTCCTCTGGCTACAAAATGAATTTTGATTTTGATATTACACCAGATGCCGAAATTCAAATTATTTTCGACCGACAAGCAGGCGATATAATGAAAGGCAGAGGTGCTGGCAATATTAAAATGGAAATTAGCACCATCAACAATTATATTTTTGATATATTTGGAGATTATGTTATTGACAAAGGTAGCTATTTGTTTACGCTTCAAAATGTCGTTAACAAGTATTTTACGGTCGAAAAAGGCAGTACGGTTTCTTTCAAAGGTGATCCTTATCAAGCTTTGCTAAATGTAAAGGCAATATATGAAGTAAATACCAATCGGAAAAACTTGTTGAGCGACATCGAACAAGTTGCCTTTGAAACAGAAGCAGATATCAAGAAACGTGTTCCGTTTAATGTTTATCTCAATATGACAGGTTCATTATTAAATCCAAACATAAAATTTAACATAAAACAAGCTAATAATAACAATTCAAGAGTTGATTTTCTTGTCACTCAAAAACTACGAGATATGGTCGCTAACAATCAGAATGAACTCAATAAACAAATTTTTGGGCTGCTTGTTTTTAATCAATTTATGCCTGCCGAAGAATTTGAGCTAGACCTACAATCTGGTGTAAATACAACCGTTAGCGAGTTGCTTTCCAATTATTTAAATAGTTTTTTGAATGATGCAATTACAAATGTGATTCCAGATAGCGAACTCAACGTCAATTGGCGAAACTATAACACGACAGAAAGTAATAATATTGACAATTATAATCGAAACGAAATAGAAGTAAATTTCACAAAACGACTTTTCAATGATAGAATGTCGGTAAATATTGGCGGAAATGTTGATGTTGGCAATCAATATGCAGCGGCAGAAGACCGTGTAGCACTTGCTTATGATTTTATTATTGAATATAATATTACACCTGATGGAAAATACAAACTTAAAGCTTTCAATAAGTATGATTACGATATTTTTAGTGGCGATTTCACAAAAACAGGTGCAAGCATTAGCGTCAGTCAAGAATTTGATAGCTTCAAAGATTTGCTGCAAAACAAAGAACGCAAAAGAAAACGCAAGCAAAAGGCAAAAGAAAAACGAAAAGAAATTGAAGAGCAAATGAAAGCAATTGAAGCCGAAAATAAATAATTTAAACATTAAGCTACATCTAACTTTGATTTACAAACTATATTGTTTTTTATTTCACCTTCGTTCAAAAACTAAAATATTGCCTCTCTCCTTTCGCCCTTCATTTGAAATATATAAGTTTCCTTTTTCATCAAAAGTGATGCCTTCAGGTTGTGCAAACAAATGGCGAGGCAATCGAAAAGCAGCCTTGAATTTCAGATTTTCGGAATAAATAGCTAAGGCTTTACCGACGCTTGAAACAATGTATATATTATTATCAATTGGAGAAACTGCAATGCCAGAAGGCTTAAATTTTCCAATCATATTTTGACCTAAAAAATCTCCAATTTCTTGCTCGGATATTTTCAAAAATATATCTTTCAATATCTTTTCCTTTGACAAATCAAAACTATAGATATAACGCCAAGATTTTTCGTGTGTTTTATAGCCTGTTTGTTCTTTACAAGCCGTCAGCAAAATATTTTTTTTAGCATAATAACACAAACTTTCCATATCGTTTTTCACAGAAAAAGGCAAACGATATTTTTGCACTTTTTTATTATATTCGCTTTTATTTATTTTATAAATAACTCCTTTGCCTTCTATTACATAAATATTATTTTCAGCTATTGCGATACCTTCATAGTCTCTTTTTTTTCCAAAATCAACTTTATCAATTATTTTGCCTGTTTCCCCATCAATAATATATACCAAAGCTTCTTCGTCATTTATGGCTGCCAAACGACCTTTTCCGAAATAGCTCAAACCCGAAATTTCGAGCAATTTCTTAGACAAAACAAGCTTTTTATCGACTTTTGTTAAATCATATTTAGGCATAATAGTTGCTGTTTTATTTGTTTTTTGATAAGCCTTTTTTTTGTGGCAAAAATTATTGAGTAAAACAAAACAAGTTAGTGATAGTATTAAGAAATATTTAGTCATAATATGGTTTGTTGCATATAAGGTATGTCTTCTAAAAAGTGCCTTTTTTGTTGAACCAAGAATAGCTGACATTTGATGGAAGATAATCCAAAAATTATTATTTAGCAAATCAAGTTGTTGTACTATTTTAATACAATGATTCTGACATTTTTTATAACAATTGTCAGTTTAATAAAAAATACCTTTTGGCAAGAAAAACATACTATTTTTCAGTTCAAAAGGCTATAAAATTTGCAAATAGTGGCCACCTTAGCCTAAAAAAAATAGTATGTTTAAGTCTTTGATAAAAAAACATATAAATGTCCGAACTATTGGTTAATATAAAACTTCAAAAAGAAAAACACAATTACAAAACAACTAAAATTAGTTAAAAACTATTTTTCTTGCCCAAAAACTAAAAAAGAACATTAATTTTCTTTTTATTTTCAGAAAAAAACGGTATTTTTGTATCATCAATAGCTTTTTATAACAATTGATGATACAAAAATTTTGACTAAAAAGCATTATATAACATTTAAATAAAAATCGCAAACCATGAATACACTAACTATAAAAGACGAAACCGCAGCAGGCCGTGTTTTGCATCAAATTTTATTAGAATTTGAACATGAATATATTTCTGTGAAACAACTTATAGAAGCTCGCATAAAAGCAGAAATAAAGCGATATGAAAAAGATATAGATAGCTATAAAAAAGGATTGGTTTTGCCAACAAATTTAGAAAAACGCTTGAACAATAAAAAAGCACCAAAAATTGATGTCGAAAAACAGTTGTATATCGCTTTGCAGGCTTTTCAAAACAATGGATTTTTCATTTTGGTAGATGATGAGCAAGTGGAAGAATTAGAAGACAAATTTTTGATTGATGAAACAACGCAAGTTTCTTTTATCAAGCTAACACCGCTTGTTGGAGGCTAAAAAATAAGTCATAATTCCATTCAAAACTTAGTAATTTATTCAAAAAAAGAAAAAAAATAATGTTCGATTTTTTCAAAAACCAAACGGCAGAAAATGATAAGTTGAAAAAGCTTATCGCAACGCTCAACACAAAAGTACGTTATATTTATAGTGCCAATGATTTGTCTGGCACAGCAGAATACGACGACTTAAAAAAGTTGAGTTTTGAGGAGCAAAAAACGCTAGTGAATCAACTTACTTTTATCATTGTAGCTTTTTCGCTAAAACGGGCGACTGCTGACGATAGACATACTTATAGTTCCAATGATATTGAATATTACGGCACATCTATTGCGTTTTCGATACAGACTGGCGTGCTTCGCAGAAAATTGAACTATACAGAAACCGAATGGATTGAAATGTTTAAAGGTTTTAGATTAGCGGTAGAAAAACTATCTGCTTTTGAAAGTTTTCATTTCCATTTTCATCAGTTTCCTATCAATTACGCCATTAAACAAATAGAATATTACCTAAAAAAGAATAAACCTTCGGCAGAACTAACGGCTTTCATCGAAGAAATGCTGAAATGGAAAGAATTTGATGTAACTGAAAATAGGTATTATTCTGGTAGCGATATGACCAAAGCGGCTAAAAAACTAAAATCTTTGCTACTAAAAGAAGGAACAGTACCGACTTTTCGCTTAAAAGCAGAAGATATTGGCGAAGATGTGCATCAAGTTATAGATTCTATTGCAAAAAACAAAACAATTTTTGAGCAAATTTTTCATATTGCGTCCAACGCTTCCAACGCAAAACCACCTAAAAAGTTTATTGATGAAGTTACCAAACATCAAAACGAAATTGGCTTAGATGTGTTTAGAAAAACGGCACATCAAATTTTGCAAATACCAATGAAACATAAGCCTATCGAAAAAACGACAACTTATCAGTATAATCGTGGCAGTTACGATTATACAGAGACTACTTATTTGTGCCAACCAAATCAGCAATTCATAAAAGGTATGGTTTGGACAATGAACCGTTTTTCGGACAAAGAAACCATACATATTTTGAGTAAATTGTGCGAAAAATCTTATACTAAAATTGCAGGAAAAGGCCCTGCGGCAGCTTCTATTGGCAATGCTTGCGTTTATATTTTGGGCAATATGCGTGGCAAAGATGGTTTGGGTGCTTTGTCTCGTTTGAAGCTAAAAGTTAGGCAAAACAATGTCAAAAAAACAATTGACAAACATTTGCTAGAAGGTGCTAAAAAATACAATGTTTCTGTTGAGGAGTTGAAGGAAATGGCTGTTCCAGAATTTCGTTTAGAGCAAGGAAAAAAGACAATAATATTTGATGATTATGAGTTGCAAGTTTCTATCGAAGGCAGAAAAGTAGCACAACAATGGATAAAGCCAGACGGCAAACCCATGAAAAGTGTGCCGAGTGCGGTGAAAAAAAGTACGGCTTTGACAAATAAGTTGAAAGCGGTGCGAAAAGAAGTAAAAGACATTCAAAAAGTATATTCGGCTCAAAAAGCTAGAATAGACAATCAATTTATTTTAGATAGAAGTTGGAATTTTGGCGATTTCCAAAAATATTATTTGAATCATGGCGTGGTCTCTCCTATCGCTAAAAAACTAATTTGGACTTTTACGAAAGGCGACAAAACGACAAACGCTATTTTTGTAGATGAAAAATGGTACAACGAAAAAAATGAATTAATAGATTGGATAGACACAGAAACAAATGTAAAACTGTTTCATCCTGTCAATGCCGATGAAGCGACTATCATTGCGTGGCGAGAAAAAATGATAGAATTGGAATGGAAGCAGCCGATAAAGCAAGCTTTTAGAGAGATTTACATTCTGACAGATGCCGAAATTAATACTCGCACTTATTCCAATAGAATGGCGGCTCACATTTTGAAGCAGCATCAATTTAGTTCGTTGGCCAATTTGCGAGGCTGGAAATATTCGCTGATGGGTGCTTTTGATGATGGCATAAATAGCCAAATTTGCAAAAAACATTTGCCTGAATATAATATGACTGCGGAATATTGGATTGATGAAATGTATCAAGATGATGCTTTTAACGACACAGGCATTTGGCTATATATCGCTACCGACCAAGTGAAATTTAAAGACGAAAATGGCGAAGTGATAGAAATGGTAAATGTGCCAAAAATGGTTTTTACAGAAATCATGCGTGATGTCGATATGTTTGTAGGCGTGTGCAGCGTAGGAAACGACCCTCAATGGATGGACAACAATGGCGACCGACAAACTAACCGAGATTATTGGACTTCTTACTCTTTCGGCGACTTGACGGAAATAGCGAAAACTCGTAAAACGATTTTGCAACGCTTATTGCCTCGCCTCAAAAAGATTAGAGATAAAGCACATATAGATGGCAAGTTTTTGGTTGTGAAAGGTACATTGCGAACCTACAAAATTCATATCGGTAGCGGCAATATTTTGATGGAGCCAAACGACCAATATTTGTGTATCGTGCCTGCTCGCTCTGCCGAAAATGCAACGCAAAAAGTATTTATTCCTTTTGAGGGCGATAAAGGCTTGTCTATTGTGTTGAGTAAAGCGTTTTTGCTCGTGGCAGATAATAAGATTACGGATAGTACGATTACTAGCCAGATAAATAGGTAATTAAGATATTTTTTGTAAAGGGAAAGCTTGCTTAATATTTGTTTTTTCGAGTGAAATGTTTTATAATGTGATATTATTCAAAATAATTATTTTTCTATATAAATATTTTTTTTTGTAGAAAATTCTAAATATTGCAAAATGAAACATTTAATTCAACTAGAATCTAACGAAAAAGAAATAATAAATATCCCAATCTGGAAATTATTGAACGAATCTGATATTGAATTTGAAAACAAAGACTTGGCATTAACTGAAAAAATGATTGAGAGAGTAAAAATAAAATTTACCTATCAAGATAATGTTTATTGGGGAAAAACTGACAGAATGATAATACACCAAATTGGAAAAAGAATATATGGTAATAAATATAGAAATGCTTATCATCCCATTCTTCAAAATTGGACTTCTGATTTCAATTCAAATCTAACAGCTTTTAAAACCAAGATAGTTAATACACTGTAAAGTAAGTTTGTTATAGTTTTAAAGATGTGAAAAATGACATATTTCTAAAACTACAATAGCTCATGATTTTTTAGATTTGACAATTTTGGCTAAAAAATATGTCATTTCTTCTTTGTCATTTAAAAAAATTAGCTTATGTGACAGGTTTTAAAAACCTGTCACGTCTGAACAAATGAATAACTTTTTTGCAAAAACTATAATAAACTTACTTTACAGTGTAGTTAAAGCCATTCAAAAATATAAACTTGTAATGAAAGTAATTCCTCTTTACAACAAAATTTATGGCTTTGTTTCTGAAAAATACGAACCTACAAGTCAAATATTATTTAGACAAAAATTATTAGAGGCTATGAGTGAACGAAATGTATTTGACATAAATGATTCAAAAATGTATAAGTCCAACAAAAGTGATAAATACAGTCCAATAAAAGAATACTTTACATACACAGGTAATAGTAAACACATTATTGCTAAAGCAGGAATTACCTATGGTTTAAATAATGGATACGGTGCTTATTCTGTGCATTGGGTACGAAAAGTTCAAGAATCTGAAACTTGGTTAGCTCCAATGAAACTTCAACAAGACTTTGAGTTTAAATGGAAAAATAATCCTGTGAATCATGATAATTCTTCAAACCAAGAAATGCTTAGGTTTGTTGATTTTATAGTTGCACAAGCAACTCAAGTTGTTAAAGAAACAGACAATATGATTGAAAGTACTTCACAAAAAACTTGCGATATAAAAACTAGAGAAGAGTTTTTAGCACTTCTAAAGATAGCTCGTAGTACAAAACAACGTATCAGAACAGCATTATCATCAAAATTTTTAGAAAAAGGTAATACCCTGTTTTGTTTTAGTGAAGCAATACGTGAAGTTGGTACATTTGAAAAAGCTGTACAAAAAAAAACAAAAAGGTTATTAATTGAAATTGGAACAAATATTTTAAAGGAGAAAAAGATTGAGACTTATATAAATGATAAAGTTGATATTGTTCTTACAGGAAAGTATGATTGGTATTGATTATTGTGTCATATACACATTCGTCTAGTAAGTAAACAATAATATTTTTTGTAATTTAAGCCAAAAGTGTAAAATCAAATGAAATACCAAAAACACATCAGATTTGATTGGGCAATAAAACGCCTATTGAGACAAAAAGCAAATTTTAGTATTTTAGAAGGGTTTTTGAGTGAACTGCTCAAAGACGATATTCATATTTTAGAAATTATTGATACAGAAAGTAATCAAGAAACGGAAGTCGATAAATTTAATCGAGTAGATATTTTAGTAAAAGATAAAAAAGGTGAAATCATCATTAGACCTGTTACTTATTAAGTCATTTTGTTTGTTTTGTGTTATTA
>JBMZCV010000145.1:0-12965 GCA_049613665.1 Chitinophagales bacterium
GGTTGGGGTGGGTTCAAAGGCAAATAGACGTTAAAGTACAAACTTTTAGTCAAAACTGCATTTTGTTATTTAGCATTTTTCTTTATCCTGACGGCTATGGTGTTATCACCAACAAGTTGTTACGAAAAAAATATGCTTTAAAATACGCTATTTATCCTTTTAGTTGCTGGTGATAACACACAGCAACGGCAAGAGTTGTCGTTTTTTTAAAATACCGACTTCTTGTTATTTTTTTGATAAATAAAAAAAACAAATAAGTCACATTTTTTTGGGAACTACTATTCCAACTTGAATTAAGACTATTATTTTGCTTATTTTTTTACATAAAAGTCACCTTAGCCTAAAAAAAATAGTATGTTTAAACCTTTGATAAAAAAATGTAGAAATGTTCGAACTGTTGATACATTGCCTTATATTTTACTGGCTCAGAATAGTTGTACATTTCATACATATAAAAAAAATATCAACCAGACTATTAACATAAAAACCTCTTTTTTAGGACATTTTTAAAATACATTTTTGTTTTTTATGTTTACTTAGTCTAGCTTTTTATGCAAGTTTTCTGTAAAAAAAACCATTATATTGTCATTTTTAGCATAAAAAAAAGAAAAAATGATATAAATAAGTATAATAACATTTTTTTTTAGAAAATGGCACTATATTTTGTCTAATATATTGATAATGTGCTAACTTATACATACTTCTTATATATTATAAGTCAGTTAAAAATATTTTACAGACACAAATAGTACCATTTCCACACATGCAAGTTCAAAATATAACAGATGAATTGCAAAGCTATTTTAACAAACAAAAACTATGCTATTATGAAAAGTAGTATTATCATTACCATCATAATGCTGTTGCTTGCTCAGACATCGCTATTGGTATCACAAACAGCAACACCTACGGCAGATAACGATTATATATATCAGGTTCAGGCTGTGCCTCTACATCCAGGAGCTTCTTACTTTGCCCCTACTTTCCATGCCGACGGTCTTGTTTTTAGCAAAAGTAAACGAGGCTTATTAGACAATGGCATTTTTCCTGTTGGTGCTGGCATAGATTTGTTTTATGCAGAACGACAATCTGATTCTTCGCTCAAAAATCTCGAAAAGTTTAAAATTAAAAATGAAGGTGGCGACATTACAGGCGTTAGTTTTTCGGCTGATGGCAAGCAAATTTACTTTACACGAAATAAAAAACAAACAAGCGATACGCCAACTTGGGGCATTTTTATATCCAATTTGGAGGGCACAACACAAGCAGGAGAAAGCCAAAGATTTATACACAACTATGTTCAGTATGATGTGATGCACCCTTGTATTACGGCCGACAACCAAACCTTATATTTTGCATCTGACCAAGTCGGTGGTTTTGGCGGCTTAGATTTATATGTGTGTTATCGGATTGGCAATAGCTGGAGTCGTCCCGAAAATTTAGGTCCAGAAATTAATAGTGTTGGACACGAAGCTTATCCATTTCTTCATGCCGATGGCACTTTATATTTTTCGTCCAACGGACACGAATCTTTAGGTGGAATGGATGTTTTTTATACCACCAAAACCTACGGCAGATGGATTGCACCGCAAAATATGAATGCTCCTATCAATTCGACCAAAGATGATTTTGGCTTTATTATTCAAGAAAACAAAAAAGATGGTGGCTATTTTTCTTCGAATAGAGGCGGTAGCAAAGCTGTTTTGTATCAGATTTTGGTAGAAAAAGAAAGTGATTTTGCGTCTTTTGTTGTAAAAGAAGAAAACGTAAATGAAAATGCTTCTACTAAAGAAAAGCAGTTTACCAAAAATGTGAATATGTATTTTGCAGATGACAATCGCCCCATTTTAAATGATGTTGTTGGAATGGTACCTTTGCATTTTGAAGCAGGAGACTGGAAAGTATCTGATATGGCCAAGTTAGAGTTAGACAAATTAGCAAATTATCTAAAGCATAACAGCCATATTATCACTGAGTTAAGTGTTCATACTGATGCAAGAGGGAGCAAATCAAGCAACAAAGAGCTAAGTAGGCTTCGAGCAGAAGGCATAAAAGCTTATTTGGAAAGCAAGCAAATTTCGCCCAATCGTTTAGATGCTGTTGGCTATGGAGAAGCATTTCTAGTCAATTTTTGCAAAGATGGTATGTTTTGCCCAGAAGAACTCCATGAGCAAAATAATAGATTGGAAGTGCGACTTATCGAAAACCAAAATGTGACTTACAAATGGACTGTTCAAAATCAACCTATACATACGAAACCGCAGACTGTTCCTGTCGTATATGCCGACAATGTCCGTATTCCTACTACTCAGTATTATGAGGTGGTTGTAGGGCCAGTAGAAAATAGCGAAAATCGCATTTATAGAGAATTGCGAGCTATGGACTCAAAGCTTGATTTTGAACATACGCCAAAAGGAAAGGTTTTTAAACTAGGGCCTTATACAGAAGAAAAAGCTCAAGATTGCAAGCAAGAAATAGAACAAAATGGCTTGAAAAAAGCACGTATAAGCGTAGCAGAGCAACCCAAAAATACGAAATCGAAACCAACGAAAAACAAGCATATTGCAAAATATCAAATTTATGTTGGCCCTTTCAAGCATGTTAGCAACGATACTTTTCACAAATTTAAGGAATTAGATACAGAAATTAATTTGAAACATACTTCAAAGGGAATGATGATTGTGATGGGGCCTTTTGAATCGAAAGGGCAAGTAGAGCAGTATGAATATTATGCTAAACAAAGAGCTACAAAAAAGACAAAGGTAATGGTTTATAGTGGTGGTAAAATTTGGAAAAGCGAAAAAGGCGACGATAAAAACACAAAAAAGTGGTGGAAAAGATAAGGTAGATTTGTGTTTTTAAATATTAAAATGTATCATTGTTTTTAGGTGGCCAAACAAGAGCAGTAAAATGCTCAAAAAGGCTACATACGAAGCACTTAGGACAATTTGTAGAAGCAGTTTGTCCGAATACTTGTATCAATTAGAGGCGATTTAGATTTTATCTTTTGGCTTAAAAAAGTATCAATTTGAGCCAAAAATCTATGCAACCTCTTAAACAAAAACAGATAATGAATACATTTAACAATAAACGATATTTTCTATTCATGCTATTTTTTGTATTTTGTTTTGCTTGCAATAGCTCACAAAAAGACACAAAAAATAACACCATTGATTATGACAATATCGCTACTTATGCCAAAAACAAGGCAGTACAAGCGGTTATCGAAATTCCTGCTGGCACAAATCACAAAATGGAATATGACAAAAAAGCCAAAAAATTTGTGATTGACCAACGAAATGGCAAAGATAGAGTCATAGATTTTTTGCCTTATGTTGGCAATTATGGTTTTGTGCCTTCTACGTTGATGGACGAAAGCAACGGCGGCGATGGCGATGCTTTAGATATTTTGGTTTTGTCCGAAGCACTACCTTCCAAAACTGTTGTAGAAGTCATTCCTATTGCGATGCTAAAACTCAAAGATGATGGCGAGCTTGACACCAAATTGATTGCAGTACCATTTGAGGCTGACAAACGCATTGTACAAGCTACAACATTTGAAGAATTTTCTGCGAAATATCCAGCCGCAAAACAGCTTATTTCATTGTGGTTTTTGAACTACGATAAGCAAGATGAAACAGAAATGCTAGGTTGGGGAACAGAAATTGAAGCACAAGCCGAAATCGCAAAATGGACGAAAAACAAAAAGTAGCCATATCAAACATCTTTATTAAAAAAGGTAGCCAAAACATTTTTATTTGTTTTGACTACCTTTTTTTTTTTTTGCATAAAAAGAGATGAAAACGAAAGGGCTATTTGTTCATTTATTTAATAAAGCATTCGTTTAGTGGCTAACGCATTAATATTCAAGGTGTTATCTTGTTCTGAAATGCCCAAAAACTTCTGAATGACTACTTAAATATTTCGCTTTTATAAACAACTTTTTCGCTATTTTGTCGTTTATATATTTACAACTTAGGCAACTTTTTACTTCGCCGTTTGATATTCAAAACTCAACTCTTGAACAACATTTGGGTGCAAGCTATATGCAACAGGACAGGTTTTAGCGGTATGTTCTAAAAGTTTACGTTCTTTTTCGGTATAATCAATCGCTGGCATCTCAATAATTACTTTTATCGCTGCTATTCTTCTTGGATTAGATTGCATCATTTTCGTAACATTTGCTTTTGCACCTTCGATATCGATATTGTGTTGATTAGCCTTAATGCCCATCATACTTATCATACAACTCGCCAACCCTGTGGCAACTAAGTCGGTAGGCGAAAAGGCTTCTCCTTTACCATGATTATCGGTCGGAGCATCGGTAATAATAACTTTGCCAGACTTTAAATGCACACAATGTGTTCGCAAACTACCTTGATAAACTACTGTACTTGTCATATTTTGTTGGTTTTATAGCAACTATTCGTTAATATCGCTATTGCCGAACAGTTACATTTTGTAAGAATTGCAAATTTAGTAAAACAATTGACAATAATCCTCTTTTTAAGAGCTATTTTGGGAGTTTTCAATGCAGCTATTCTCGCTTTGAAATAAAACGAATAATACAAAATGTTATTTATTTATTTTCTTGTATCAGCGATTATTTTTTAAAATATTTCTTTATCAAAAGTTTAAACATACTATTTTTTTTAGGCTAAGGTGACCCATATTTGCCTTTTTTATAGCCTATTTTACTGAAAAATAGTATGTTTCTCCTACTAAAAAATGTTTCTTTTGTTAAACCGAAAATAGCTATTTTCAATGCTTTAATAATTTCAAAAAAACATATATCTAAACATTAAGCACTAATTAATATGCTCTGTTTGGGTAGTTCAACAAAACATTCTAAAGCTTTTATTGAACTGCCTAAATCATATTTGGCCCTTAAAATATTGCAAAAATATTGTTTTATGATGAAAAAATATTTATATTTAAGTAAATATCTTTATTTCTCATTGCTCAAATCGTATATCATGCTAAAGAAACTTTATATATCACTATTTTTAATAATTTGCTGTCCAATTTTTATGCAAGCTCAAAATCGAGGACAAACTCGCTTTTTGACCGAAGATGACGTGGTATTTAAGCGTGAATTTAGCATGGGATTTCAAGCTCACACTGCTGGTTTTGGCTTATCGGCTCATTTCGTAAAGATACAAGATATTTACAAAAAAACAGTCTATGAAATCGGAATTATGGATATTAAACATCCTAAAGAATTTCGACAACAAAGCTTGTTTGCATCTGGCCGTGCTACAACTCGTGGGTTTGTTTATGGCAAACGCAACAATTTTTACACCTTCAATGCTAGTGTAGGCAAGATAAAAATTATTGCAGACAAAGGACGAAAAAGTGGTGTACAAATATCGTATTATTATGGTGGTGGAGTTTCTTTGGGTTTGCTAAAGCCTTATTTTCTTGAAATCATAGATGGTTTTAGCGATAATGGTGAATACCTCCTCAAATCTGTGCGATATACCGAAGAAAGTGCCAATACTTTTTTGAATGAAGGCTTAATATATGGAGCATCAGGCCCTACTTATGGCTGGTCTTTTGTGAAACCTGCTCCAGGCATACAAGCAAAAGTATCGGTTTTGTTTGATTGGGCAAATTACAATGAGTTTGTTAAGGCCATAGAAATAGGTGCAATGGCTAATGCTTATGCCTTTTTAGAAAAAAAATACAAAACTGTTGATAATCAAATTGTGGAAGATGGTTTGGAACTCGGCCGTATTCCAATCTTGGTGGGCGATAACAATTCATTTGTATTCGCCAATTTATATGTGCGAATGCTTTTTGGCAAACGATGGTAAATAAATGCCAAGCAATAATCAACTATTTGAGTTGCTAACACATTGAAAAAAATCAAGGTGTTAGCTTCCACATCATAAAATTTTGTTTTTATCATTTCACTACCAAAAAATCAAGGGCTGTTCCAATGTTTACTAACCATAAAAAACTATTTTTGGAGTATAATTCAGCCTGTTTGTTTTTCGTAAAGCTCCAAAATTTCTTGATTAACAGCCACTTTATACAAAAAAGAATGCCGCAAAACAATATCATCAATTTTTGCAGCTTGCAACTGCAAACATTGGTGTAAAGCCTCTAATATTTGTTTGCTTTGTTTATGATTATTGCTTTTTAACATGTGAAAAATTCTTAAATACGTTTTTGGCGAACATTCCGACTTTTCCAGCTTTTCTAAATCTACCGTATCTGTTAAAAAATGATTAATATAGCTTAATGATTTTTCTTTTTTTCCTTCCAAAAAATAAATATAACCGATAGAAAAATGACTTTCTAAAGCTTTGTGCTGAAAGTTAAGGGCATTTAGCATATTAATATTATTGTTTAAATGAAAAATGGCTTTATCATATTCTTCAAGATAAATATATAATTCTCCCAAATAAAAATGTACATTTGCTATGCCCAATTTATCTTTTAGTTGTTGTTTTATTGCAAGAGATTTTTCCAAATATCTAAAGGCTTGTTCTGTTTCTAAAATTTGTTGAGCCACCAAAGATAAATTGACTAGCGAATCGCTTTCGCCTTGCTTATTCCTTAATTCTTGTTCAATTTTAATAGACATTTCAAAAGAATGCTTTGCTTTTTTATAATCTCCCAACTCATATAGTGCCGTACCCAAATTGTTGATTGCATAACTTAAATAGGGTTTCTGTCCGATTTCTTCACATATAACAATACTTTCTTCTGCATGTTTTTTCGCATTTGCCCAATCTCCTTGTGTCATTGCATTGCTGGCCAAATTGATGAGCATACTAGCAATTCCGCTTTTGCTTTTCAGATGCTGAAAAATTTTCAAAGCAGCTTTATTGTACTTTTCTGCTTCTTGATATGCTCCTTTATTGCCAACAATTAAAGCCAAATTGCTCAAAGCACTACTTTCAACATCAAGATTGCCTATTTCTTTAGACATTTGTACTACTTGCTTAAAATATTGTTCTGCTTCTTCATAGTTTCCTAACATAAAAGCAATAACACCTAAATTATTTAAACTATATATTTTGCCCGCATAATCGCCTATTTCTCGCCGAATTTGCAAAGATTGTTCCGTCTCTACAATTGCCTCCTCAAAATTTCCCTGTGTTTGATGCAAAAGAGCGATATTATACAAAGTGTTTCCCTCTCCTATTTTATCGCCTGACTGTTGGAATATTTCCAATGTTTGTTTCAAATATGTTAATGCTTGTTCATAATCGCCCGTACTTTTATACATCATAGCCAAATTTTCTAACGTAATGGCTCTTCTGCTTTCTTTTTCTATATTTGTAAAAATAATTAATGCCTTTTTCAGCATTATTTCGGCTTCTTTGTAGTCATCTAACAATCTCAATGTACGTCCCCATTGTTGGTAGGCTTCTGCTTGCCAAAAAAGCACATCATTTTTTTTGGCCAAAGCAAGCAAGTTTTTACTTTCAGCAATAGCTGTTGAATATTCATATACTGTATTGGCATATTTGGCCATTAAAAAAATAGCATTGGCTTGTTTTTCTTCATCATTTATTTTTTTTGCCAATTGTTTTATGGCTAAAATATCTTGTTTTTGTTCTTTGCGGTTGGCTTGCAGGCGATATACCTGCTCTCGCATACATAACAATTCATATTTTTCAATGTCTTCATTTGGCAAAGCAATTTCTAATGCACGACTCAAATAATTAATCGCAACCATATTTGCAAATTGTTCGGCAGCAAACAAGCCTGCATGTTTTGCATAAAAAAACTCTTTTTCTCTATTGTTAGCTTGCTTATAATGGTAAGCCAAAAGTGGCAGATATGGAATGAGTGTTTTAGCAATAATAGGTAAGCTGAGTTTGTTTTTCGAAATATTTGAAGCACTTCCATATTTTTCTATATACCATTCTGCCACCATTTCGTGCAGTATTCTTCTTTGCTGAAACAAAAGTGTTTGATAGGCTACTTCTTGTGTAATGATATGCTTGAAAATATAGCTTAAATTGGGTTCGGGAATTTCCATAGGTGTCAAATCTACCTTTTCCAAAGCCTTGAGGTGTGGCTTTAATATTTCATCTGATATAATATCATATTTATTCAACACATGTTTTAGCGAAGCATAAGAAAAAGAGCGGCCTATGACTGCTCCTATTTTTAAAATAAATTGCCTTTCGGAAGACAATTGGTCAATACGAGCCAAAATCAATCCCTGAATAGTTGTGGGCAAAGCTTGTAATACCTCATCTAGTTTTCCTGTAATAATACATTGATTATACTTTTCTCCTTTTTCTAAACGAATAATTTTTTGGTCATATAATGTAAATATAAGTTCTTCTGCAAAAAAAGGATTTCCTTCGGCTCTATCAATAACTACTTGCTGCAAGCTTTTTGGTAAACCATTTTTGAGCAATTGGAAGCGATTTTCTATCAATTTGATGCTTTCAGGTGCTGTTAGGTTTTGTAACGATAATTCTTCTATATCGGTAAACAATCTAATAGCTTCGATGTGGTGCCAAAAAATAGCAGTTTGGTTTTGTGGTCGCATCGTGAGCAAGAGCCAAAATCGCTGAGTAGAAACAACTAAAGCACGCAAAATTGATATTAACAATAGCCAAGATTCATTGTCAAGCCAGTGCACATCTTCTATGACCAAAACTAAAGGACGTTCTTGCATCCATATTTTAAACAATTCGGCCAAAAAATAAGCTAAATTTTGATGTTTTAGCTTAAAATCAAGTTGCTTGGTAAAGCTGGTTTCTTCAAAGCTTAAATTCAAAATGTTGTTGAGCAAAGGCAAACGAGGCATTTCTTTTGGAGCAACTTGCTGCACAACATTTCGCACAATATTTTCTTGCTCTGCTATTTCTTGCACATTTTCGATACGAAAATAAGAAATCAATATTTCACGCCAAACCCTATAAGGCGTTTGTTGTTCGATGCTAAAACCTGCTCCACTAAGTCCGATAATATCCGAATCTCGCAAAATATAAGCCAATTCTTGCACCAATCTGGTTTTTCCCATGCCTGCTTCGCCTTCAATGATGCTAATATGGTGTTTATTATTTTTTATCTTGGCCAAAGCTCCATAAAAAGCTTTTATTTCAGTTTTTCGTCCAACCAGATTATAAGCCTGTTTCAACTGTTTGTTTCTGCCATTTTTTGCAGATTCCACAGGTTCATAAATCCTTACCAAACCTTTGCGGCCTTTCACACGAATGGGCTGCCGCACCTCAAATTTTATTTTCTGACGCACTCGCTTATAGGTTTCAAAATCGCAAAGTATGGTTTTGGGCAATGCCTGTGCCATCAGTCGTGCCGACAAATTGACGGTATCGCCCATCACCGTATATTCTCGCCTAGTTGTGCTTCCTACCGCTCCCGAAAAAACCCTTCCAGAAGTAATGCCTATCGAAAACGAACAGGCTGTAATAGGTGCTGGCATCTTTATTTTTTGCAATTTCATAGCACAACGAATCGTTCTTAGCGGTGTATCTTCATGTGCAAAAGGTGGTGCTCCAAATAATATTAAAACAATTGTTCCTTTATCATCTACTACCATTTTGTCGAGCGTGCCTTGATAATAATAGACAATATTTTGAATGTCTTGCAATATTTTATTTAAATGTTGATGTACCTTTTTTTGGCTATAATCAATGCTATTTATTTTAATAAAAAGTACGCTCATCGGCCGCAATTCCGATAGCCATGTCTGCAATTTTTGCTTTTGATTTATCCAATATCGAACAGGGCCTGGAATAAATTTGAGCATATATTGAGATACTTCATTGATTTGCTGAATGTTTTTCCAATCAATATGCTGTATTTCTCCAATTGCTATTTCTGTATCGGTTAGCATTGTTTGGGCTACCAAACTCATTTTAATGCTAAAATCTATATGTGCTTCATGTTTTTTGCTAGTTGCTATCATTTGTTCTACGGCTTCTCCTGCTATCACACATTCGCATCTTTTGAGCTGCCCTCCCACTTCAAACAAACTGACATTGCCAATACTGATGCTTATTTTCATGCCCATCTTAGTCTTGCCAATGCTTGTTGTAAGGTTAATGTATTTTCTTTCGAAAAGTAACTGAATTTTTTGTGCTGCTTGCCACGCCAATTTCGTAACAATCTTTTTGTTTTGATGAGCACTTGTTGGAAACCAAACTAGCAAAGCATCTCCAATAAACTTGACAACTTCCCCTCCTTCTGCTTCTATAATTTGTATGATGGCATCAAAATAATTGTTTAGTATTTGTGTCAGTTCTTCTGTGCCTTGCAAGCCTTTTTGAGCAAGCTGTTCGGTTAATGCAGTAAAACCAGAAACATCTGCAAAAAGTAAAGCAGCCTCCATATTTTCAACAAGTTTATTATTAGTATTTTGCTGTTTTCTATGTTTTATAATTTTTTGCAACAAAACTTTTGGCAAATAAGCTGACAAGGTTTGTGTGTGTATTACTGGTTGCTTTTGCATAGATTTAATGTATTTTTCATAGGTAAGTGCTAAATACTATTTCATAGTAAGATGATTTATATTAACATATTTGTATTTATATATGTTAGCTTTCATAAAATAAATCTGTTTAAATACTTATCAAATAGCAAGGTAATATAGCAAACTTATTGGTGCTACAATAAAAACTACCTCTATTTTATACATTTACAGTAAAAAATTACGTTTATATTAAACTAACAATAGCTTGAAAAATAAGCTATTACACATGCACAATATCAATAAATTGTATTTAATTTTATGTAAATTTAAATAGGTTTGTTCTTTCAAGAATAAAAGAATGTTTCTCTTTTTGAAAAACAAAACAAATTAAAATGTGTTTATTTTTTCTTATTTTGTTCGTTTTTTCTCAAAAAAAAACTTATCATAACAGCCAACGCTTAGTAGCTATTATGATTGCATCATTTGGCGAAAAAGCTATTGTTTTTCTATTAAAATTTTTATTCTAAAATGATAACTATGCTCAAAAATTGCTTTTTATTTGTTTTTCTATTGCTACTTTCGCTCCCTCACTTGATAGCACAAGCAGATGCACAACGTAGCTATTATATTGATGAACATGGTAGCATTATTTATTACGAGAAACAACCTAATTCCAATAAAAATATTACTTCGCCTAGCGTATCTCCAATACCTACTTACGAGTCCGTGCCTGTTTTTAGCGACGAAATTTACAGAGCTAGAATTGAAGCTATTGGAGCTAATTTTGATTTTCCTCTTACCTATAATAAGTATGTTAGAAGTTATATCCATGTTTATACGGTTAGAAAAAGAGATTTGGCAAACCGAATTTTAGGCTATACAGATACCTACTTTCCTCTTTTTGAGCAAGTTTTGGCAAGACATGGCTTACCTACCGAATTAAAATATTTGGCCATACAAGAGTCTGCTTTGCGAACTACTGCTGTTTCGAGAGCTGGTGCTACGGGACTGTGGCAATTGATGAAAGCTACTGCTAAAGAGTTGGGTTTGACAGTGACTACTTATGTAGATGAAAGGCGAGACCCCTACAAATCGACCGATGCAGCAGTACGCTATCTGAAACGTTTGCATCGCAAATATGGCGATTGGATGTTGGTTATTGCAGCTTATAATTGTGGGCCTGGAAATGTCAATAAAGCCATCAGACGTTCTGGTGGAAAACGAAATTTTTGGAGCATCAGACGATATTTGCCACGAGAAACAAGAGATTATGTGCCTGCATATATTGCTTGTGCCTATTGGACAAACCATTATCTTGACCATAATCTTTCTCCTACTTATCCTGCTTATCCTTTGGCTTTCAACAATACTAGCACCTTGAAGGTTACTGGAAAAATTGATTTGGATGAGATGGCTCGTGCTTTATATCTCGACCCTGAAAAATTGGCGTTTATGAATCCTGCTTTGCGACAAAAGAAAATGCCTTACAATACTTATACCTACGATATTCATTTGCCAACTAGCGAACTCTATGCTTTTGAACAATGGCGTGGGCAAGGTAGCTTGCGTATCAGCAATGAATATTCAGATATTGATATGAATAAAATACCTACACCATCTCAGCCTGTTGTTGGAGTATCCGAAACTTATACTTTAGATGCCAATGGCAAACCGATGGCCATACGACCCAATATGCCTAGTAGTTATTCTCAGCGGAATACTACTACTTCGGCCACACCTGATAATGTGCCTGCAAATCCTAATGCTACTAGCCAAAAAGAAGCAACAGTATTGGGCAAAACACCTGTTTTTTATATGAGTCGGTCGGGCGATACTGTAGAAAAAATTGCGGAATGGTATGAATGTAGCGTAGTAGATTTAGTAAGTTGGAATGATGGTCTAAATGTAGAACAACTAGAAGTAGGACAAAGAATAAAAATTTATGTGAAAAGCTATGAGGTAAGCGTTGCTGAAAAAAAGAAAGCGAAAAAAACGACTACCAGCAAAAAGACTGCTAGCAAAAATAGCATTACCTACAAAGTTAGAAGAGGAGATACTTTGGGACATATTGCCGACCGAAATAATTGTACAGTTAGCGATTTAAGACGTTGGAATCCAGGCATTAGCACAAGACATCTGCCTATTGGCAAATCACTCAAAATATATACTTCGGCAAGTGCTGCTGCAAAACACAATAATGGCGGTAGCGATATTAAGGCTTATATTGTGCGAAGAGGTGATACGATTTGGGGAATTGCCAAAAAACATCCAGGAAATTCTGTTGAATCTTTGCTGAAGTTAAATAATTTGCGAAAAAATAGCAAGTTGAAACCAGGCATGCCTTTAAAAGTAAAAATTTAAGAAAAATTTCAAACATTTTTTGAAAAAAATAAATTTACCCTGTGACCACATTTATCAATTGCGTCAGAATGGCGAGTTGAGTGTAGTGATTTGAGTAATTATAGGGTGTCTGGAGAGGCACCCTTTTTTTATTTTTACTCCAAAAAAATGGTTCAAAGTGAAATCATTTGGTCAAAAATTTTAAATTTGCCCAAAA
>JBMZCV010000146.1:0-12866 GCA_049613665.1 Chitinophagales bacterium
CTATTTTTTGTAAGAAATGACAAAATAATAAGTCTTAATATTAAAAAAAATATCAACAAAAAAGTGTACCAGCATGAGTTTTTAACTCGTGCTAAACCAAAATGGTAGCTTTTAGCTACCTATTCGTCCAATTCAAAGGTATCTGGTAGTTAAAAACTACCAATTTGATGTGGTACGAGTTAAAAACTCATACCTGTTTTATAGCTTATTTGGCACTTTTTGGAGCGAAAAACAATATTCTTGTTATTCTTAAATTCGACAGCCCACTTCTAAGGTTTTTGAAAAATATTAGTCGTTTGTTGAGACGTGACAGGTTTTAAAAACCTGTCACGTCTAAGCTCATTTAAATTTTTTCTTTCAATAACAAGAAAGAAATGACATATTTTTCTAGCCAAAAGAGTCAAATATAAAAAAGAATGGACACTTATTGTTTTAGAAATATGTCATTTCTAATAGTCTCAAAATGTAGAACTACTTAGGTTATAGTGCATTAAGTACCAAATATCGTTTAAAAATACGATAATTTGATGCTTATTATGCTAAACATTAAAATGCCAACAGAGACTACTTTTTTCTAATGCAAGAATAACTGTTTAATTGGCGAAATCGTTTAATTCTTGCTCAATTAATGTTATAATGTCAATTGGCTCTTGGCTAAACATACTTTTCCAATTTGGCTGTTGAGCTATTTTTTTATACAACAATACAAGTGCCAAACCCTCTTCTTGCGACCACCAACTTTTGCCTCTTCGAGTAGCTTTAATGGCCACTTGTTCCGAAAAGCCGCCGCCATCTCGATGTGTGAGCCATGTAACCATAGCATACTGTCCGACTCCTTCCATTGTTAAAAAAATTCTATCCATTTCTGGCAATATTTCTTTTTTGGGTGTAAGAAATTTCTGTTGCCTTAAAGCAAATTTTTGCAAGATTTCAGCTATTTCTGCCTTCTGAATTTCTTTTGTAGGTTTATTCAAAAGCTTATAAACTGCTTCTGTTTGCTCTCTAAAAAGCTGCACATACAGCGAGTCGTCAGAAAAATAATCTTGAATAATATCGTCGCTTACTACAAAATCAAATTTGTGTTTCTTTTCATAGTCTGTAATTTTTGCACCTATTCCATTCATTTGTCTAGTATGAGCAAATTCATGAAGAAAAACGCCAATAAGCATATTTTTAAGCCCTACTTCTTCGCTATCTATGCCTGCATTTTTCCAAAATGATGGAGCAGCCATTACAAAAAAAGATTCGACTTCTGCTTTCTCCGATGGTGCTGCAAATGTCATAATCTGAATAGGCACTTTCTGTCCATCAGGAATCGTAATAGAATCATTATGACTTTGTTTGTACCAAACTATTTCTTTTTCATACAAAGTAGGCCCTTTTATTTTTTGACCATTTGGAGCACTCGTTTTTGAGTTCGTATAAACATACTTATCATCAAAAAATAACATTTCAGGAGGTTTTGCTTTTCCTATTTCAAATTCTCCCTTTGAAATTAGCTTCCATGCTTCAAACCAATCATAAAGCCAATCGATTTCAGCATTTAATTGAGCAGGCTGTTTGCTCTTATTTTGCTTTTTTTCCATTCCGCAAGAAGACAGAATTATCAAAAAAGTGATGAATATTAGTTCAATTTTCATTTTTACTTTATTTTTCAATGACGACTAATTGTTACTACAATGTATTAGCTACTTTGCTTTTTTATGTAAACCATTTAGAAGTTAAATAAAGTTCAGTTTTTCTTAAAGGCTTTTAATTTTTTTCACAGCTATTCTTGGTTTAACAAAACAAACATTTTTTGGTAGAGGGAAACATACTATTTTTCAGTTCAAAAGGCTATTAAATTTGCAAATATGGGACACCTTAGTTTAAAAAAATGGTAATTATATTAGACATTATTCACAAAAAAAGTGTGAGGGAAAATAAAAACATCATTGGATAAATTCGAATATTACATTTGCATAGTTTTAGCAAATGTTGTCGTAAAACAAGGTGGTAGGCACTTCTAAAGTACCTGCCACCTTATTATCCTATTATTTTTTATCTAACATTTTGTGAATAAGCTCTATTGGATAGCTATTATTTATTTTTCATTATTAATGCTTCAATTTTCATATTATCTACTTTATTCTGAACATGTTTGGAATCCTCAAGCAACACTGTTTTTTTAACAGATAAAAATATTTTTGAAGCTCTTTTTAGCATTTTCTCACCAGGAAATATTATATCTTTTTTTGCTGCTATCAAGGTAATAGGCGTTTTAATTTCCTTGGCTTCTGCCTTACTGATGACAGGAACAGGCGTGAAATCCATCTCGAAATTTAGAAAAACTTTAGAAAGATATTTAATAGCAAATTCATCTCTATCCGTAAATACTTCGAATAAAAATTGCTCTACAAATTTCATCTTTTTGGTTTTCATATACCGCTTCATAGGAATAAATATTTTGAACAACGCCTTTAAAGGGTTTCCATTTACAATATAGGCAGGTGCGGCCAAATACACTTCTTTGATGTTAGTTTCTTTGTTTATGAGGGTTTTCAAAATCACCAAACCTCCAAACGAAAAGCCGACAAGTGTTACATTATTTAATTTTAGCGATTCTATGATTTCATTTATCCATTTTCCATACGAATCATCTTTCATACTCAGCCTTGTTGCAGCACTTTTGTTGGGTTGAGCAAGCACATCAATCGCAAAAACTTGAAACTGCTTCGATAAATTAGGGTAAGTTTCTAAACCAATTGGAGCACAACCATTTGACCCATGTATTATCATCAAAGGCGGATTTGAAGCTGTGCCTGTAACAATGATATTGGTTTTTCCGTAACTCGAATCAATAACTTTATATTGGTACTCAATGTTTAACTCTTCTAGCTTTTCGTCATATAGACTAAGTATTTCATCTTTTCCAGCTTCTGATTTAAAAAATGACGGCATATTTGTTTTTTTTATTTATAATTATTTGTATTCTGCAGCTATTTTCGGTTTAACAAAAGAAACCTGTTTGATAAGGGAAACATACTATTTTTCAGTTCAAAAGGCTATAAAAATAGGAAATATTGGTCTCCTTAGCTTAAAAAAAATAGTATGTTTAAACTTTTGATAAAAAAAGCCTTAAAAACTAATTACTGACACAGGAAAACAAGTAACTGCTTTTTTATAATATTTACTTATTTTCAAAGCGAGAATAGCCGTGTATTCTGACAATTTTGCCTCAAAAATGCCACACTTAAACAGCCGAAAGGTGGGTTTCCTGAAAGACATAACGACAAAATTATTATTAACCGATGTTTGATACTTACTATCTTTTTAGTATTCCTAAATATTCTTTCCATGGCCCAACTTCAGCTTTATATTGTTTTGCCATAACCCTTGAAATTTGCGAAATATGCCCCAAATCATGTACTACCCAAGTTGACAATAGCTGTTTTAAATTAACATTGCCCAATTCGGGATGTATTCCTTTTTTAGCTAAGTCGGCTACTTCAATTTGCAGGCTATTTAATTCGTTTATATTTTTCGCTCTCATTGCTTTAAATTCTCCAAGCAGCTCGGCAATAGTTCCTTCTTTAGTCACATTCATTTGTGCAAACCTATCAAACGGTTCAAAGGTTTTATTTTCAGAATTTGATAGCATAATTTTAGCTCTCGGAATCCAATCCGTTTTTTCTCCATGTATTAAATGTCCAACTATATCATAGGGACTCCAAGTATTTTCGCCTTCATTATTTCTCAACCATTCTTCCGATAAACCGTTTAGCATGGTTTCCAATATTGAAGGAGTCTTAGTTAAAATTTCGATAGACTTTTCTATTTCAAATTTCATTTGTGACATCATGTTTTTTTGCATTCGTAAGTTTCGGTTTTTTATAAATTTAATTTCAAACTGAAAGACCACAATAATAAAACATTCCATGCAAATATCCAAACATTAAATAAGCTTTTTTGCTAACGTTATTTTCCTTAATTTTGCCCATAAAAAAAAACGAAAAAGAACATGAATTTACACGATTTTATAGACCAAATCATCAGAGAAGACATTGGCGAAGGCATAGGAAAAGGCGACCATACTTCGCTGTCTTGCATTCCAGATACCGCAACCGACACTGCGAGACTCATCGTGAAAGGCGATGGTGTGTTGGCTGGCGTAGAGTTGGCAGAGCTTATTTTCAAGCAAATAGATGCCGATTTGAGCCTTGATATTTTTATAAAAGATGGCGAAAAAGTGAAAAAAGGTGATATTGCTTTTACCGTGACAGGAAAAACGCAGTCTATTTTGCAGGCAGAGCGACTTGTCCTAAATTGTATGCAACGCATGAGCGGAATCGCTACGATGACCAACAAATTTGTCGAACTTGTCGCTGATACAAATGCGAAAGTTTTAGACACTAGAAAAACAACACCTTGCTTTCGCTATATCGAAAAATGGGCTGTCAGAATCGGTGGCGGACACAATCACAGAATGGGTTTGTACGATATGATTATGATAAAAGACAACCATCACGATTTTTGCGGAGGCATCACCAATGCGATACTCACTACTCGTAAATATCTGAATGACAAAGGTTTAGATATTAAAGTAGAAATAGAAGTGAGAAATTTGGAAGAGTTGAACGAAGTTTTAGCAGTTGGCCAAGTCGATAGAATTATGCTCGACAATTTTGATGTACCTACCACCAAAAAAGCAGTTGAAATCGTGAATAAGCGTTTTGAAACCGAATCTTCTGGTGGCATAACACTCGACACTATCAGAGGATATTCCGAAACAGGTGTTGATTATATTTCGGTAGGTGCTTTGACTCATTCTTACAAAAGTCTTGATTTGAGCTTGAAAGCAGTTTAAATAATAGTTTTAAATTTTTAGTTAATAACTAAATCAAGAAATGATATATTTCTAAAACTACAATAACTCATAACTTTTTAGCAGCTATTCTCGCTTTGAAATAAAATAAATATTATAAAAAAAATATCCACTTGTTTTTCTGTGTCAGCAATTAGTTTTTAAGGCCTTTTTTATCAAAAGCTTAAACATACTATTTTTTTTAGGCTAAGAAGACCAATATTTCCTATTTTTATAGCCTTTTGAACTGAAAAATAGTATGTTTCCCCTATCAAAAAAGGTTTCTTTTGTTAAACCGAGAATAGCTGACTTTTTAGATTTGACATTTTTGACTAAAAAATATGTCATTTCTCCCATTTGTGTGTCTAAACTTTGAATTAAAAAAATGCCATGAGAAATTTACAACAAATTGCAAACTTCAATGCTATTCGCTTTCGCAATTTTTTAGACAAAAAACAAGATGCAAACGATATTTCGCCTATTTTCACTTTTCAAGGACATAGAGGTGCGAGAGGTTTGTTGCCAGAAAATACAGTCGCTTCTTTTCAGAAATGTTTTGAGTTTGGCATTCATACTGTTGAGCTAGATGTTGTCGTGAGCAAAGATGAGCAGTTAGTTGTTTCGCATGAGGAATGGTTTGCGGCCAATATTTCTACAAAACCAAATGGCCAGCCTGTAACAAAAGCAGAAGAAATGCAGCATCTCATTTATCAGATGCCTTATAGTGAGGTAAAAAAATATGATTGTGGGCAGCGTGGCCATATCCTTTTTTTGGAACAACAGCCGCAAAAAGCTTACAAACCTTTGTTAAAAGAAGTGGTAGAGCAAGGGGATTTGTTTAGCAAAACAAAAGGTTTGAAAATGCCTATTTACAATATCGAAATCAAAACTTCGGAACAACGAGGCGATGAATACTTGCACCCTGCTCCGAAAAAATATGCAGAGCTAGTATTTAGAACTTTGCAACAACTCGGTATTGAAAATCGTGTTTTGGTGCAGTCTTTTGATGTGCGACTTGTGCAAGCTATGAAAGCTATTGCACCACATTTGAAACTCTCTTTGCTACTAGATAATGCTCATAGTTTGGCTTGGAATATCAAACGATTAGGTTTTGTTCCTAATGTGTATGCACCTTATTATCAGTTTATTACACGAAAATTGGTGCAAGATGTTCATGCTCTCGGTGCAGAAATCATTACATGGACGGTAAACGAACCGAAAGATATGTTGCGGCTGATGTATTATGGTGTTGATAGCATTATTACAGATTATCCAAATAGGGCGGCTGCTTTGCTAAAAGATTTAAAATAAGCTTTTTAACAAAGTTGTTTAGATATGACATTTCTTTAAGAAATGTCATATCTTTTTTGTTTAATTAAAAGTTTCCAAAATCATAGTTTCCATAGTGAGTCCAGGGCCAAAGCCAGAAGCGAAAATATGCTCTTTTTGCTCAAAATCGACATCATTTTGCCAGATTTCTTTTAAAACAAACAAAATCGTAGGCGACGACATATTGCCATAACTTTTCAAAACTTCATAAGATGGCTTCAATTTTTCTTTCGGAAATTGCAAAGCTTCTGCCGTGACATCTAAGATTTTTCTTCCTCCTGGATGAATAGCCCAATGTGTTATATCTTCTTTTCCTTTCTTGTTATGTGCCAAAGCTTTGTTCAATAAATCAATAACACCTTCTTGAATAATTTTTGGAATATAAGAAGTCAAACGCATCAAAAAACCTGTGTGTGAAATGTTCCAAGCCATATCTTTGCGTCCTTGAAAAGCCACTTCTGAATAAAATTTGCCAATTTGCAAGCCAATTACATTTTCATTTTTCGCATACGAATCGCTAGTGACAAGAACTGCCGCCGCACCATCGGCAAACAACATTGTAGCGGTGATATTGTCCATATCTGTTTCATTCTGAAAATGCAAAGTACAGAGTTCTACACACACAATCATTACCTTTGCATCGGCTTCGCTACGGCAAATCGCATCGGCATGTTTCAAGGCGTGAAAAGCAGCATAGCAACCCATAAAATTAACAGAAGTTCGATATGTATTTGGCTTTAAATCAAGGCTTTGCATCAAATCTAAATCAAGTCCAGGAGCAGACATTCCTGTGCAACTCACCGTAATCAGATGCGTAATTTCATCTTTTGAAAGCTTATTTTCCAAACATTTTTCTATCGCTTCTTGTGCTAATGGAAGTGCTGCTTTTTCATAAATATCTAAGCGTTTTTCAATGCCAACAACTTGTTTTTTATTTTCTTTTTCATCAAAAAGCAAAGTCTCATTTTTACTTTCTGTAAAGTCTGGAATGGCAGAATGGCGAACATGAATGCTACTTTTTGTATAAAAATGTTTTATTTTTTGACTAAACATTTCGTCCAATTGATATTTGTCTAACATAAAGTTTAAAATATCGCTCTGCTGATGTTGATAAGGCGGAACTGCTGTCGCAATGTTGATGATAACGCTCATATGTTTTGTTTTTTTGTAAAGGAGAATATAAGAATTTTACATTTGCAAAGAAAAGCTTTTTCTTTTTTATCAAAAGTCTGCTTGTTGATATTTTAGGCAAAAAAAAATGGCTTTCTAATAGTAAGAAAACCATTTTTTACAATTTTTGTTTATTTGTTAGCTTATTATTTGCTTGGAAAAAGCAATTTACGGCTTCTATTTTCGTGAAAAAAATATAATACAAAAAAGAAAGCGGATTATATAGTACTTTTACAACCTAATCCTGCAATATATCGTCATTTTTTTTGCATATAAAAAAAATTAACCTTTCTCAACAATCGCTATTTCCGCTGCTGTCAAATCATACAATTGATAGACAAAAGCATCTATTTCTGCTTCTATTTGCAAAATATCAGCTTCCGAATTTTGAGTTTTTTCAGCTATAATTTTATCTACCAAAAGCACTATTTTCTGCTCGTCTTCTTCGGTCGGAATTGGCAAAGGCACTTTTTCCAAAAACGCTTTTTTGTACCGTATTTTACCTACCAATTCGCCACCCATATAAAAGTTTTTAAACAAAAAAGTAACAACTTTAGAATTGAGCAAAGCCGTCAAATATTTGAGATGTTTGCCAGAAATAAAGAATACTGTTGCTTCTGGAAAATAGCCTTTTTCATCATAATAAAACTGTGCTTCGCTCACGATTTCCGAAAAAATAATTTTGGGCGATGAAAACTTATCCAAATAAGCACAATTTCTCAAATTTGTCCAATGTTTGCCTTTATCGAAGCGTTTTTTTGCAGCCGTTTCAAATTGTAACAAATAATTGTGCATGCTAGGATAATCATTCACAACATCAATAGCCGTTTGATTGTTGTAGCCATTGTGCGTATTTATCAAATATAAATCAGCAAAATTGCAATAATATCGCCTTGTATCTCTACCTCGCAAAATAGGCTTAATCAGCTCGTCATTTTTTTTATCTGCTAAAATAAGTTCGTTTTTGGTCGTTTCATCAATAATAAAAGCCTTGTTATAGCCTGTTTTTATGCCAAAATTAATTTGTATATCCCACACTTTCAAAGCTTTCCCTAGTTGCTCTGCTTTGAGTTGTATATCGCTCAAATTTTTATCAACAATATTCCAAATATCGGCATCTACTTTTAAATTTTTAATGCTTTTTTGCAAAACATATTTTTCAAGTTTGATGCTATCATCATCTTTCTTTTTCTTTTTTTCTTCCTCATTTAATTCTTGCTCCTCTTTTGCTTTCTTAAAAAAGTCATTTGGGATTCTAACAGCACTTAAAGCTTGCTCATTTTCAGCTTTCTGCAACTCCAAAATATTGGTATGAACAATGGCATTTTGAAACAGTAAATTCTGCCCAAAATCCACCAATGCAATAGGGTTTGTATGTTTCACCAAATATTTACGCAAGGAACTGCCATAATTTGCTCGTAGCCATTTGTTTGAAGTAATCAGATTTGAATATGCCTTTTGTTTGCAAATATTCATACTAAGCTCTATGAACAAAGCATAAATATCTCCTGTTGAGCTAAATGTTTGATATTTTTCCGAAACTTGGGCTAAATTCTTATCTGTACTTATCGAAAAATAGGGCGGATTAGCCAAAATAACATCAAAACCGACAAAATTTCCTTTTTCATCTAACACTTCTGGAAACTCAAAACGCCACTCAAAAGCTTGTTCATAGGCAGTATTGTTTTTGACATCCGCTATATCTGCTTCTAATTGAGCAATCTTTTGTTCTAGCTTTTTCTGTTCTTTTTCTCGTTTTTTTCTGGCTGTTTTAGTCAGCGATTCATCAAAAAATTGCTGCCTACTATATTTTTTATACAACTCTCTACCCAACTTTCTAAGCTGTTTTTGCTCCTTGCTATTTCGGCTAATATTGGTGCTAAAATTGTCTTTAATTTTCACAATGCTTTTCAACAATTTGTCTTTGTTGTTGCTATTTGTTTCGTTGCGATAATCACTCACATTTTGACGATAAGCCGCCAAATCATTTTTCTTTCTTTTCAGCAATTTACTCAAATCAGTATTCAAATCGAAACGACTAATCAGCGAGTTCCCACACTTTATATTAATGTCGATATTGGGCAAGGTTTCTAAATCGAAATCGTTGTTGTAATACGCATTTTTGAGCAGCTCAATCCACAATCGCAAGCGGCAAATTTTGACCGAATTGATATTTATATCTACGCCAAACAAACAGTTTTCAATAATCGTCTGTTTTTCGTGAAATAAAGCCATTTGCACACGCTGACTTTCCTTGCTTTTTGGCCGATACCGAAAAAAATCGCCATCGTCATCTATCACAAGCAAATCGTCATTTTCAATTCTGATTTCGTATTCTTTCAAACGCTTACCTTCCAAATCTTGCAAAATTCGCAACTCGCTTTTTATCGCTATCATTTGGTTGAGTGCCGACACCAAAAAGTGTCCAGAACCAACGGCAGGGTCGCAAATTTTTACGCTATTGACAATGTTGTTGGCTTCTGTTCGTGCTGCTCGACCAGCTTCCACATTTTCGTATATATCGTCTAAGGTTTCGCAATGCCAATTTTTCACTTCATTGAAACGCTGAACGACGGCTTTCCGCAAACTTTCTCGACACATATACATCGTGATGAAGCTAGGCGTAAAAAATGAACCGTCTTTGTAGCCATTTATTTTCTCGAAAATCAAACCCAAAACAGCCGCATTTATTAAACGTTTGTTTTCTTCTTGGATTTCTTCTGTGCTTTCGCTCGAAAAATCATAAGCATCGAGAAAAGCAAATAGATAATTCAATGTATTTAGCTCTCCTATTTGTTTGTCGCCATTATGGTCTTTTACCGCCGTTTTTTCGTGAACTGCTAAATCTTTGTAACTATCTAAATTGCTAATGAGAATACTCTTTTTTTCAAGTTTTGTTCGCTGAAAAAGTGAGCTATTTAAGTAAGGAATTTTGCGAAACTCCTTAATAAATTCTGCTTTTCTATCGGCTCTTTTTTGTGCCAAAACTTGAAAAAACAAGTTGTTAAGGTCTTCAAAATGCTTTATTTTGTGAATATTCAAAAAACCAAAAGCCTTGTCGCCCTTGTGATAAGACAATATTTGAGCCTCCAATAATTTGAGAAATAAAATGCGATTTATCCAAGTGATGCAAAGCTCAATACCCATTTCAAAAGCGGTTTCATCATGCGTTTTGTTTCTTTTAAACTTGCTAATTTTGCCCTCACTTTCGAGTTGCAAAATTGCGTTTTCGAGCAAAGAACCACTATGTCTTTTGCCCTTTGGCAAGCGTTCTATCAATTTTTTGCCTCTATATTTTACTTCTGTCAAACCCAAAATATGCAGCAATTCGTCGTAAAATTGTTGGTCTAATGTGTTGCTATCATTGGCAAAAGAGCGTTTTAACAAATGTTCTGGCGAAAAAATCTTGTATAAAGCTATCAGTTTTCGCTCTTCTTCTGCATCATTCAAATACTCTTCGTAGTCTCTGATGTCGAAATAAGTGAATGGCAAATCTTCTTTTTTCAGCTTTTCAACAAAAGGCTTTGCGATAAAATTATAAAAATAGTTTGTGTTTTTACCACTCAATTTTTTATCTTCAAAATCTTGAAATTTCTGCACTAAATCTCGATTTTCGGCAAAAACTTCTTCAAAAACATCAGCATCAAAAATAAACCATTCATTGATATTTGTCGCAATAATATGAGTGAGGCTAACATTTTTTTCTGTAATTCTTTCTCGCAAAAAATATAAAATCAACTCGTGCATAGCTTTTGTATTCAGCTTGTCGAGCCGCAACATTTGAGCTATGTTCGCTGGCGATTTGGCCTCAATAATGATAGCGACATTACTTTTAGCACTTTTGCCATGATGAATAACTTGGTCGTTTCTGCCTTTTGTATTGATAAAAAACTTAGGTGCATAATAAGTGTTTTTCAAAAAATCAGCCACCAAATTTTTGTGAAACTCCTCCGACTCTTTTCGGTCAATGTCAGTTAATAATCGCTTAAAGTTGTTTTTGAAAACATCAAACTCTTTTCTGACAGGTTTTAGTTTCAAAAAAGACTTGTTTAAAATTTCTCTAGGCGAAAATGTCGTTTTTTGATATTTTATAAGCCTCATGCTACTTCAGTTTAAAAATGATGAATACGCCACGAATGTAGAAAAACTTTTTCTTTTTCTAGCCAAAAAAAGAATATTTAAGCAACCACTCCAAAAATAAACCGTCATAATCAAGTAACTTGTCATTTTATTTAGAAATAAAACTGTATTTTTGCACCACTTTTTATCAACTGACAAGTAATATATTCAAAACAAAATAGGTAATAATAATTATGAATAAAACAATTTTAATTACAGGCGGAGCAGGATTTATCGGCTCTCATGTCGTGAAGCTCATGGTCAATAAATATCCAAATTATAATATCGTAAATCTGGATAAGTTGACTTATGCAGGCAACTTGGAAAATTTGACTAGCGTAGAAAAAGCCGAAAACTACACTTTTGTGAAAGGCGATATTACGGACGGAGCTTTTATTGAGCAGCTTTTTTCAGATTATCAATTTGATGGCATCATGCACCTTGCAGCAGAGTCTCATGTCGATAGGTCTATTTCCAATCCGATGGAATTTATTATGACAAATATCGTCGGAACGGTAAATTTGCTCAACGCAGCACGCCACCAATGGAAAGGAAACCATGAAGGCAAGCGTTTTTATCACGTTTCTACTGATGAGGTATATGGTACTTTGGGCGAAACAGGTTTGTTTACAGAAGAAACTTCTTACGACCCACGCTCGCCTTATTCGGCTTCAAAAGCAAGTTCAGACCATTTAGTGCGTGCTTATTGGCATACTTATGATTTGCCTGTTGTGTTATCAAACTGTTCAAACAATTATGGTTCTTTTCAGTTTCCAGAAAAATTGATACCTGTGGCGATAAATAATATCAAGCAAAATCGTGCAATTCCAATTTATGGCGATGGCAAATATACAAGAGATTGGCTTTGGGTAGGCGACCATGCTCGTGCAATTGATGTGGTTTTTCACGAAGGCAAAATCGGCGAAACTTATAATGTAGGTGGGCATAATGAATGGAAAAATATTGATTTAATTCATTTGTTGTGTGGTATTATGGATAAAAAATTAAATCGTGAAGCTGGTTCTTCTGCCAAACTTATCACTTTTGTAAAAGATAGAGCAGGCCACGATAGACGATATGCGATTGATGCTTCGAAAATTATGCGTGATTTAGGCTTTGAACCATCTTTGCAGTTTGCCGAAGGTTTGGAAAAAACAGTAGATTGGTATTTAGAAAACACGACTTGGATGGATAATGTGACATCTGGTGCATATGCTCAATATTATGCGAATCAGTATGGTGTTGATATTGAATAAAATTATGGATTTGTAATTATAAATTTGTTTGATTTTCACGCCCTTGTTGGTGTTATCATCATAGCCGTCAGGTGGGGTGTCGAATTTCATGGTGTTTTTTATAAACATTCGCCCTATTTTTTGTAAGAAATAACAAAATAATAAGTCTT
>JBMZCV010000147.1:0-12548 GCA_049613665.1 Chitinophagales bacterium
CAAGAGAAACATACTATTTTTCCACAAAAAAGGCCATAGAAATAGCAAATATTGGTCGCTTTATCCTAAAAAAAATAGTATGTTTAAATGTCCGAACTGTTGTTAAATAGTACTTGGTACTTAAAAATCGCCTTTTACATAAATTTGACTCATTGTAGGCTGCTCTGCTCCTCTCGCCAGCTCCAAACTTACCGCAAAAGCTTTGGGATTAGCCTCCATATTTTTTAGCCGAAAAAGATTATCCTTATCCGTCTGATGATTAAAAACGCCTAAGCTTTCGTACTTATTGTCGTTGTCGATTTGCCAGACTTGATATTGTTTGCCACCAGCAGGCACAGGCAAGCTATTGGCATCAATATAAGTAGTTTTAGCAGTTTTGTTCCAATATATCAAAGCCGAGCTATTCGTTGCTTTTGCCGTTCCTTTCAAAAGACTAACTTTATTGTCGGCTTGCCTTATAATTTCTAAATTATCTTCAACTCGTTGTAAATCACCTTTCAACAAATTATATTGTTCTTTAATAATTTGCTTATCGCCATTGAGTTCTGCAATAATTTTATCGGTTTGCTGCAACTGATTCGTAAAATAAAAATTAGCCAACAAACTAATAGTCAATAAAATAGGCGTGATAATGCGAGCAAAACGAGCTGCGGAATGTTCTTGTTCTATGGACATAAAAGCTACTATTTTGTATTGATAATTTTAATGATGTTTTTGTAAAACTGCTCAACTTTCTTTGGTGTGTCTTTCTGTTTATTTCCCCAACGCACGGTATGATTTAAGCCAACATCTTGCACCGTAACATAATAGGTCATATTGCTAGGTTTGTTGTATTTGATGTTCTCAAAATTCAAAGCTTGCAATTCGTTATAAATTTTCGCTTGCTCTGCTTGGTTCAAAATCTTGACACTTTTATTAGTATTATTCAGTGTTTCGACCATTTGTACGTTGCCTGTTGGCAAAATCACATACATCGTATAAGCACCTGTTAGGCCTCCTCCTTCGCCAATCGAAATAGTATATTTGCTGATTTCTTCTAATGTTTTAGCTGTTGTTGTTTTTGGCGTTTCCACCAACTTATTGGGTGCTTTTTTGGGTGTGTTTATCTTTTCTTGTTGCTGTGTTTGCTGGTCACCATTGCACGAAATGATGCAAAACGAAAGGATAAATAATAATGTGGATAATCGCATTTTTTTTGTAATATTGGTAATAGAATATTTATTTTGAGGTAGGCAAAGATAGGCATTTATTTTTTAGCTTGATATTTTATTTTGCCAATAAATCTTTTGGAGAAATATTCAAAATATCTGCAATTTTAAATAAAGTTGGTAGAGAAGGTTGCATATCATTAGTACACCATCTTGATACCGTAGATTTATCTTTTCCAATTTGTTCTGACAGCCATTTACTAGACTTTTCCTGCTCGGCTAAAATTACTTTTATACGATTATAGTTTTTTTTATTTCTTTTCATGAAAATAAATTTGCGTTAAACGAAACTTTATTGTATTTTATAGTTCATGCTACTAAAGTAATAAAATTTTGCCAAAATAAATTCTTTTCTTTGTATTTCAAGAAAAGAAAAAGATATGAAACAATTAGAAGAAAAGCTAAATATAGTTTTAAAGAAATATGCCAAAAATTTCAGCAAAAAAACTTATACTGATAAATATAAAGAGACCGATATTTTAATGAAAGCTTTTGGTATTACCCAAATACTAAAAAGAGAAAATAAGCAATATTGGGGAAGAGAATTAGGAAAATGTTGGGAAAACCTTTTAAGAGATTTATTTGAAGCTACTTCTAAAGAGTTTGAATTACCTCGAAAAATAAAAGGTGGTGAGCCAGCCGATTTTTTTGTAGGAAAAGATGCCATTGATACAAAATATCGAGTTGGTTCTGGTGATTCTGGTACACTCAAAAAATTTGAACAATATGGCAAACTTCTACAAAAAGAAGGCTATCAACCTATTTTGTTATTTTTAAGAAATGATAATTTAAGAGCCGCTATTAGCAAAATGGAAGCAGGTGGTTGGATTATTTTAACAGGAGATGATACTTTTAAATATATCAAAGAAAAAACAAATTTTGACCTCAAAACTTGGCTTATTAATTTAGAAAAATTAGAAACCTTCAAAATAAAAAGACCATGAAACTAGATTTAAACAAAGTTAATTTAGGCGATTGTATTGATGTAATGCGAACTTTTCCTGAAAATAGCATTGCTTGCTGCATTACCGACCCACCATACAATTACGAATTTATCGGACACAAATGGAATGATGCTGAAGTAAAACGCAGAACAGAAAGGATAAAAAATAGCAAAACAATGGTCAAAAATATTCCGTATGGAAGTGGTTTGTCTGGTGGCGTGCGAAATAAAAGATGGTATGAAAAAAATAGAAACAACGACCTTGAATATATGAAATGGAGCGAAAAATGGACAACAGAACTATTTAGAATTTGCAAAGCTGGTGCAAGTGTTGCTGTTTTTAATAGTGCGAGGTCTATTGCTCATGTTCAAATAGCCTTAGAAAATAGTGGTTTTTATACAAGAGATGTGTTGGTATATAGACGAAATTCTGGCATTCCTAGAGGATTAAACTTGGAAAAAAAGTTAGAAAAAATGGGCGTTTCCAATTCAGAAAAATGGCACGGTTGGCATAGTGCTTTTCGAAACGAATGGGAAGCAATTGTTTTGGTACAAAAACCTTTAATCAACAATTATTGGAAAACTTTGCAGACTACGAATGTCGGCGTTTTCAAAACAGTAAATACTGATGGCTCTTTTCAATCCAATATTTTAGAGAATTTGAGTAAAAAAGACAAGTCCGAAAAATATAAGCATTGCACCGTAAAGCCATTGAGATTAATCAAAAAGTTGGTAGATACTTTAGTGCCTTTACACAAAGAAAATGTCGTTTTAGATCCATTTGCAGGCAGTGGCACTACATTGGTTGCAGCTCAAGAACTTGGTTTCGATTTTGTAGGCATTGAAATTGAAGCAAATTATATTCCGATTATCGAAGAAAGATTGAAAAAAAGCGAAGCCTACCAAAAAACTCATGCTTCGCTTTTTTAATCAAATATTTTATTTCTCCAACAAAAGCGGACTCATGCCCATACACGAAAAACCGCCATCGTGATACAGATTTTGCATTGTTACCATGCGTGTTAAATCCGAAAAAAGCGTAATGCAATAGTCGGCACAAGAATCGGCAGAAGCATTGCCTAGTGGCGACATTTTATCGGCATAATCCAGAAAATCGGCAAAACTTTTGATACCTTTTCCAGCCGTTGTGGGCGTTGGTGATTGCGAAATAGTATTTACTCGCACCTTGTTTTTGATGCCATAATGATAGCCAAAACTACGAGCAATAGACTCTAAAGTTGCTTTTGCATCTGCCATATCGCTATAATCTGGGAAAATGCGTTGGGCTGCAATATAGCTCAAAGCCAACACCGAACCACCAGCATTGATAGCGTCCATTTGATAAGCCGTTTGCAATGTTCTATGAAACGACATGGCAGATACATCTAATGTTTTGTGATAAAAATCGTAGTTCAAATTGGTGTATGCTTTCTTTTTTCGCACATTTGGCGACATACCGATAGCGTGTAATACAAAATCGATTTTTCCGCCCAAAACTTCCATAGATTGCTCAAAAAGCTGTTGTAAATCTTCCATCTTAGTAGCATCAGCCGCAATTACTTTCGCATCGCAAATGTTTCCCAACTCTTTGATATTGCCAAAACGCATCGCCACTTTTGCATTTGTGAGCGTAAAAGTAGCACCTTCTTCTTTCGCTCGCAAGGCTACTTTCCATGCCAATGAGTTTTCATCTAAAGCTCCGAAAATAATGCCTCTTTTGCCTGCCAATAATTGATTTCCCATATTTGTTATTCTGTTTTTTTAGCTAAAAAAATGATTGTTGCAAAGATACAAAAAAGCTTTTGGCAAATAAGAGTCAAAGCCGCAAAACATTTTGAGCCATATTTTGAATAAAAAAATGATGAAGCCTACCTTTTGTAACAAAATCTCGTTATTTCAGAAACTGAAATAGTAAAAAATCTTATATTATTCCTTTTTTAAATAAATATCATGAGAAACAAAAACATTTTCAACTACATTTTCCTCGTCGGATTAGTTATTTTAATCATCAATGACCATTTCTTGAAAGAAGCTTTGGGCAATTGGTTTACAGGCAAACTATCGGATTTTGCGGGCTTGCTTATTTTTCCGCTATTTCTAAAATATTTGTTCGATACCACCAACCGCAAAGCCATTTTTATCACACTTACAGGGTTTCTTTTTTGGAAATCGCCATTTTCGCAAACATTCATTGATGGATTTAATACTATTTCGGCTTTTCAAATAGGAAGAGTCATAGATTATTCCGATTTTTTGGCCTTTCTTATTTTACCTTTTTCATTTTATGTATTGAAAAATATCGAAAAATACACTATCAAATTGCCTCACTTCAATTTTCAAAACAAATGGGCGGTAAACAGTCTTTTATGTATTTCATTTGTGGCTTTTACGGCTACTTCTCAAGATGAAGATGGTTTTATTGAACCTGAATCGTTAATTTCGCTTGCTTGTACTTCTGCTCCGTTTGAAGCACAAGTAGGAAATGGAAATATTTTTATTCCAACTATCTTTACACCAGACGGAAATGGTATTAACGATTTTTTTCAAATATCTGCCGACTCCAATATTTTGCAAATTGATACTTTCACAATTATTCATTTTACTAGCTTCGATACAGTATTTCATCAGCTAAATATAAGCGATATTATTCCTACAAATGGTTTTGATGGTGTTGTAAACGATACTATCAGAGCAGGATATTATGCCTATGTAATTGTTGTTACTTCCGATAATGGTGTAAGTCAGTCATTTACAGGAGAACTTACAAGTATTCCGTGTCAAGATACTTTAGGTTTGCCAAGGCCTCAAAATCTGGATAATTGTGCTTTTTCAACGCAACACGATTTCATAAATGGCTATGATTCTACGATAGAATCTAACGAAGCCTTAGATTGTTTTATTGATTAAACAAAATTTAAACAACCTCTAAAAATTCGAAAAGCCATTATAATATTATAATGGCTTTTCGAATTTAAAAAAACTATTTTTTCCTAAATACAAACTCTACTGTTGCTCCTTTTCCCAAAGCCGATTCGATAGCATCGGAAATAACGAAAAGCGGATAGGAAAGTGTAAAAAAGCTGCGTTGAGCAAACAAACTTACTTTTGAATGTCCATTGACATACTCTTTGTTTCCTTTCAAATGTTCGTATAAAAGTTCTCGTTTTTTATTCATCAAGTTGAGCAAACTTTGCTGCATTCCGAAAGGATTTTGCTCGGTACAAAAATGAGTTTCTTTCACAAGTTCGAAGCCATAGCTTTTCATTTCGTTTACAAAATCTTTGGGTTTGAAGAAAAATAAATGGCGAGGCGGATCGAGATGCAGCCATTTTCCTTTAAACATTTTGCTTTGTAGGCTATCAATATTCGGAAACGACATTAATAAAATACCATCTTTTTTCAGAATTTTGCTAGCTATTTCCAACGTTTCGATAGGTTCATCTAGGTGTTCAAAAACGTGAAAAAGCGTTATTGCATCAAGGCTTTCAGCTTCAAAATCGCCATGCTCTAAGCGGCCTTTTTTCAGGTTTATTTGCGGAATAGCCGCTGCTCGTTCTGCCGCTTTGCCTGCCAACTCTACGCCAAAAGCTTCGTAGTTTCCTTCTTTCAACAAATATTGCAAAAAACGGCCATTGCCACAGCCAATATCTAATACTTTGGCTGGAGCAGCGACATATTTTTTTATCAATCTGGCTCTTTTTCCTCTAAAAAAATCCAAGACTTTTTCTATAAAAGGACTAAATTTATCGTCTTGTTCGCCATAATACGATTCGCTATATGCCCTTTCTAGTTGGGCAGCCGTTGGGCGAGGATGCAAATACATAGCTTGACATTGCACACATTGATGCACCTGAAATTTGTCGCCATACATATCTTCGGTGTCATATAAAGAAAAACTACCTTTTTGTTTGCAATAGCCACAAGTTGCTGTTACATCAGCTTTTTTTTGTTTTTGTGTTGGCATAAAAATATTTCTTGATTGTATTTTTTAGAGACTTTTTGGCTTTTTTTCAAACCAAAATATAAAACTTAAACTGTATTTTATTGAGAAAGCAAAAAAAAGGCCAATACGATGGTATTTCAAGGTATTGGCTTTTCTTGTGTATAAATTCTTTTAGTTTTTTTGTAACTAATTGGTACATTGTAAAGTAAGTTTCTTCAAATTTTCAAGCTATGAGAAATAATTATTGTATTAGCTTCATTATAAAATAATTTTTCCATACTGAAACAACAACAAAACGCCCAATAAGGTTAAATGAATGCTTTCTGCGGTGATTTTATGGTCGATTTCAAAAAAGCTATATGCCAAAAATATAGACAATGGAATAGCTAACAAAGCCATTGGAGCTAAAGAGAATTGTTCCATAAACAAGAAAACCAAGATACTGATAGAAAGTAAGTGAACCAAAATGGTCAATAGTTTTCTAATTTTTACAATGCTTTTGAAAAAATGTGATTGAAAAAAGAACATCGCCAACATTACGATGAACAAAACGATGGTTGCTTTGATGATAATTTCAGGATAATTAATAGGCACATCTGTAAGCGTAGTGTGTATTTGTCCGAATTGCTGCTGTATAAAACCCGAAAAATCATTGGTAACAAAGTAATATGTTCCTAAAAAAAGATAGGGAATAAAAACCCCTACTACGCTAATGAATGATTCTCGCCAATTGAAAACTCTTGTCATATTTAAGGCTAATAGAACAAAGATTGTCAATATTAGTATGGGTAGATAGAATAAGGAGGCAATTCCGATAGCCAAACCTATATCAAATGGATGTGTAAAACTACTATTGTTATAGCTGCTATATACTTTAGCTAAAGCGACTAATACTGCAAAGTTGGCCAAAAAAGGCGGACTTAAAAAAAGATGTTCGTTGAAAAGGCTAATCAACAATACATAACAAAATGCAGGTAAGCTGGTATAAGTACTCAATAGCTTGTGCCTATCGACTAAATAATTGAGCATAGCAGCTTGCATAAGCATCAGTAAGATAAAGATAGTAGTTAGAATGTAGCTTTGGCCATTTGAAATAACCTGCAAGCCATCTAAGACAAGTTTGCTCAAAGGTGCAGTCACTTCCATATTGAGTGTTGGCGGATATATATACAAGTTTAAATTAATCAACACAGCATATATAATGAGTATAATTAATACAACTGATTTTGAGGCTTTGAATATACTAACCAAAATGTTTTTTTTATTTGATTTTTCTTAAATGAGATAAGTACAAAGTACTATTTAATAAGCTTACATATTACTGTTTTTTTGCTTCATTAAATTTGCCCTAATATAGCATTTTTATTATAGTAAAATAAGTATAAAGGTTTTTTATTTGAGTTGCTACTTAAATTTTTTTTGGGCTAAAAAAACTAGCTTTTTTGATAGTCAAACGGCCCTCGATTTTTTTTGTAGCTATATTTTCTCAAAAGCCCACTTTTACCAATAAAAATTCATTCTTTCTATTGAAAGCAGGCATTACGATTTCACTAGGCGAGGTTTGCTTATAATATCTAGGAGCAAGCATTATATTATAGTCATTTGCATTCATCATGCTTTCGATGGTGTAATCTCCTGTGCTTTCTATTTTATAATTATTAATATTGGTATTGTTGGATATTTCTTCATTAAAAATGAGATTTAAAAATTGACCACTATTTGCCATACCAAAAGATGAATAATAGCCTTTGTCTTCCTCTGAGTATTGGCGTTTTTTCAGCACTTCGTCCCAGAGCAAACTTCCGTTGGGATTGACAGATAGCACCACAAGGTCGTTGTAGTGATAGTTTAAGCTAACTTGCTGCCTTGTATTGAAGGTATCGAAAGAAGAACGAGGAATAGACCTATTGCTGGTATAATAGGTTTCGCCAATAAACAATGCACCGCCATCTTGCCGCAAGATAACATTTCTCATTTTGAGATTATAAACATAGTCTTTTTTTGTTGCTGCTGTCAAATTTGTTTTTCGTGCTATCTCTACTTCAAAATTTTCATAAAACTGCTGTTCAATTTGATGTGTTTTGAGGTCGAAAAAAACGCCAAAATAACCGCTAATGGCATTCGATTGTTTTTCGGAATAAAAGCCAGCTATTGCAATTCTATTATTTTTATCATCGCTCACAATTTTGATGTCGTTGAGCGAATGTTCGCCTTTTTCTATTAAATATTCACTCACAATATCGGTTTCATAGTTGTATTCTTGCAGTCGCACTTCTTCATGTTGTGGGCTTAAATTTAGTATATTTCGCTTAATTTTTGCACTTGCCAAAAAAACAAGCCCTTTATTATTTACAAAGACTTCTTTCATTGTCCACTTTTCATTAAATGGAATATCTTTTTGAGAAAGTGCTTGCCCTTCTTTGTTTAATACTAAAATATTGATATTAGAAATGCCATTAAAGTCATAGTCGTAGCGAACAATGCTAATAAAGTTGCGTTTTTTAGAATATTTCACTTCATATTTAGGATTATATGCTCCAAAACCTTTTTCAAAACTATCGAGCAAAATATCGCCCGAAAGGTCTTTCAACACATCGCTAACCTTGCGAGCATACAGGTTTGTCGTTCTTTTTTCTTTTACAGTATAAATGATTAACATTTTATTTGCATACGGAATGATTGTTTGAACGATTGCTTTTTTATCATTCAAAATTAATTCTTTTTCCCAAGCCAAGCCCAAAGTTTCGTTATAATAAGCTTCAATAAGATTGTAGCGGTCGCCCCATTTGTGTACCATTACACCTTGTTGGGTGCGTCCAATAATTTCGTATTCAGTTACTTTATTGGTTAGTTTTTTAGGCTGTGATAGTAGTATATCTTGACTTTGTAGAGGCAAAGCCAATGCAAATAAGCATAGTGCAAAAAAAATATTATTCATTTATGTGATTTTCATTGAAATGTAAATAAGTGTTTGTTTGAAAGTGTGCTTTCGAATAGGCAAATTCTGAATTACCAGCAACTATCGAAACCGTGCTGTTGTAGTAGTTCCTATCCAACAACCAATTTTGTAAGATTGGCCTGACATAATGCTTTTCATAAATCCTTCATCTTTCATCGGATAATATTGAGCATAATTATTGATATTTTTATTGGCTTCCGCTGCCACCGAAGGGTCTATCTCTTTTGCTTTTTGCCACGCATCAGTAGCAGCCCAAGTCACCACCTGACTATTCCAACCACGCCCTGAGCCGCAAAGCGGGCCGCTAGAAGCATACAACTCGCCAATAAAAATATAAGGTTTGCCCCAGCCTGGATTTAGCTCTGCCGCTTTCAAAGCATAAGTTCGTGCTTTTCTTGCCACTTCGCTAGTCAGGTTTTGCACTTTTCGTCGCTCTACGCCAGCCAAAAACATATAAATACCTGCTTGTTTCGTTCTGTCGCTTTCCAATTCTAGTGCTTTTTGCAAAAAATTGGCAGCTTCGGTGTGGTTGCCGCTATTCAAAGCTTTTTGAGCCATCATTTTGGCACGAGAAGCCGTCGGTTCTAACTCGTACAATTTATTTGCCAACTCTTGATAAACAGGGTCTGTTTTACACTTTGCACGACTCAATTTGCCATAATAGGTTTTTAGCATTTTCAAGTCATTAGGGTTTTGACGATATTTAGAGTCGTAATAATTTTTGATGTCTGGACAGGTTTTTGCATTTTTGCCAGCTATATCATCTAATTTTGCTTGTAGTGCTTCATAGAGTTTATCAATTTTTGCCTGTTCTTTTTTGTAATTTTTCGTATATTTATGCTCTTGCTCCACATTGTAATCTACGGCATCAGACAAGGCATTATAAACTTCTTCTACTTTTGGCACATCAATCAACTTTGCATTGAGGTTTTGCATTGTTTTTTTGAAATAAGCATACAAAATAAAATATTCGCTTTCTTCGCCTTCTATTTCAAACGACTTTTTTACCCATTCATTGTAGTTTGCATTGTCCCACGAACGATATAGTTTGAGCTTATAGGCTTTCCAAGCAGTGACAGAACCTTCTTCGCCAAAATATTCTATTCGTTGGTCATATACCATAAACATGCTATCTACATAGGCTTGTTTTGTCAATGAATCGGTGCTGCTTTCGGCATAATGCTCATACATCGTAATGCCGTTTAAGTAAGTTGTTTTTCGTAGTGCAGGAGCATTTTTATATACATATCGCCACGGTGCAATAGCATCATCATAACTTTTTTGCTTATAAAATTCTCTAAAAAGCGAATAGTTGGTGCGTGTCGCAACACTATCATTTCCCCACTTTCCAGCATCTGGGTCAAAAGTGCCTTCATTGCTCAACTTGACGGTATCTTGATTTAGGCTCTTGGTAGCCTCAACACTTTTTTGCGATTCTTTTGTTGCTTTTGAGCCACAAGCAATCGCTAAACTCACGAAAGCAAGCAATATAAAATAACGGTATAACAATTGGTAGGTGTTTGTCATTTTTGGCTTAAATTTTAAGTATTTTTGTTTGTTCTTGTTTAGTAATGGCAAAAAAATAAGTTCCCGATTTGAGGCAGAGATTTTTTGAGCTACAAGGCGAAAAACACAGTCATAGCCATAGCTACGGCGAGGCTTTTCAACGAAGTAGGTCAGAAAATGTCAATCGCAAATAAAGAAGTTATTTTTTGAACGTTACTTAGTAACTATTTATTATTGTGGCAACTTTGGCTAAAAAATGTCTATTTCCATTTATATTTGAGATTTTTTGCCATCACTGAGCGGTAAAAAGTTTGTTTTTTTTCCAGAAAAAGGTAACGCAAAATACGGTCTAAAGTATTTAGCAGTAAGGCATAAACCAATAATTTAATTTTTGTTTTTCCTTATAGTTTAAAATTTTGTTTTAGTTGGGTAATAATAGCTAATTATCTAACAAACTTTCCTACTTTATTACAAATTAAGTACACTTTCACTCAAATTTTAGCAATACTCAAAAAATCTCTTCCTAAATAAATGTGAAGGTATTTTTTAGTGTTACTTCCTTAGAAAAGAAATTGTTTTTTAGTAAAGGAAAATTGAATTTTGCGATTTTTTAGCATTTTTTCGCAAGCTTTATTTTCTTTTTTTATTAAAAATCAATTTCTTTTTTTTGTTTCTACATATTGCGAAAGCCAACATATTGATTTCAAAAGCGTTGGCACAATTACACATATGCTATGATTATAAAAGCAAGATTAAAAGCAATAGACGAAATTTTGCTCATCATCATAGTATGCTCAAAGTCTGCAAAACGAATATCTCCTTTTACCTTTTTCATCCAATATAATAGGTATGCAAAAATAGGAAAGGTAAACAACATAAAAACGCCCAAACGCTCCAATTGTTGTGTTTGTAAATAGACATATCCCAACAAAACTAAGGCTAAACTAAATGATATAACACAAAAGGCAAACGTTCCCCAAGTGCCTAACAGATAGCTCAAAGTAATATCGCCACGTTTGCTATCTTCCTCATGCTGATAAATTTGGGTTATAGGATATGAACCACACAAAAACAAGGTGCTAAATAGAGCAAATAGCAAATTGTTTGTCGAAAAAAGCGTTTCTATTTCTACGCCTAAGCCAATCTGAATCATCAAATAAGTATAACTTCCCTGAAAAATCGTAACGGTTGCAGTACCCAAAATCGGATATTTTTTTATCCTAATTTTGTCGTAGCTATATGCTTTTGAAATCATTAGTGCTATAAAAATAAGTATGGCAAATGGTATCGAAACGCATAACGCTAATAGAACAGAAAATACGTCAAATAGCAGTATCAAATAATACAATTCTTTGGTCACTTTAGGTGGTTTTTTGAGGCCACCAATGCTGCCTTCGTCTCTATCATAATAGGAATTGTAGCCATTGCTAGTAGGATATAGAAACAAATGCAAAGTCAAAAAAATGAGCAAAGCATCAAACCAGTCGTAAGTTGGCGTATTGCTCAGGCTAAACCAATAAATGGGCATCAGAAATAGCGAAAAAGGAATACGCAAAAGTGTTATAGCATTTTTTAGATTCTGCATTTGATGGTTCGTATTATTTTTTAAAAAGAGGTGGTAGGCATTTTGAAAGTGCCTACCACCTTGTTTTTTCTATTACAGTTTCTTTTAAATTTGTCAGACTACTACATTGTAATATAAGTAATTTGAATTTTAGCCTTTTTATTGCATGTTATTTTATTCCAAAAAAACGATAACTCTCGCCGTTGCTGTGTGTTATCACCAGCAAGGGCATGTCGTTCTTTTTTAGTATTTAGGTGGAAGGCACTTTTAAAGTGCCTTCCACTTCGATTATCATAACATTTTTGTGAAACAAATATTAGTCGTTTGTTGAGACGTGACAGGTTTTTAAAACCTGTCACGTCTAAGCTCATTTAAAGCTTTTTTTTCAATAACAAGAAAGAAATGACATGTTTTTCTAGCCAAAA
>JBMZCV010000148.1:0-12483 GCA_049613665.1 Chitinophagales bacterium
CAAGTTTAATAACACAAAACAAACAAAATGACTTAATAAGTAACAGGTCTAATGAAAATGGCTTAGTCGATTATCAAAGCTTGAATGAAAACCCACAAGAATTGCTAGATTTACTCATCATTGTAGATAATGTTAATATTAGCGAAGCAGATAAAGAAACGAAAAAAGCTTTTTATATCAATGCTTATAACTTATGTGTTATAAAATCTGTCGTTTTGGAATATCCTATTTCTTCGCCAAAAGAAGTGCCATTTTTTTTCGATGCTCCACAACATAAAATTGCTGGAAAATATATGAGCCTCAATGAAATTGAAAAGTTTTTATTAGGAGAATATCAAGATGCACGCCTACATTTTATGCTAGTTTGTGCGGCTTTAGGCTGTCCGAAATTGGCGAATTTTGCTTTTTTTCCTGAAAAAATAGAAGAGCAAATCACACAGCAAACTCATAAAGTGTTGCATGATAGCGATTTTGTAAAAATAGATTCGAGTGAGCAAAAAATTGGGCTTTCGCAAATTTTTAGATGGTATGAAAATGATTTTTCAAAATCGAATAAAAATTTGCGTTCTTTCATAAATAAGTATATAAACCACGAATTATCAATCAATTACAAAATATATTTTTACGAATATAATTGGAATTTGAATGATGCAAACGCTCCAAATTTTGATAAAAAGCAAAGACGCAGGCCATATCAAACTTCCTCTCTGCTCGGCAAAGGTGGCATAGAATACAAAATGTTTAACAATCTTTATACGCAAAATGTGCAGCAATATCGTTCTACTTTTTTCACGAGTTTTTCGCAATTTCTATATGGCGTAAACAAAAAATTAAATGTCGGTTTTGATGCAAAAATACGAGCCGTTGCTTCTGGCCAAACGCCACATTCGCCTTTAGCAGTTTTTCAGTTTCGTGAAATGCAGCAAAACAATCGCTTTGGCTTAACGGCTTTGGGGCCAAAAATAAAATTTACTCCTTTTCCCAAAAAACAATTTATCGCTATGCAATCTAGCATTTTGTTTCCTGTAAATAAAAAACTTGTGGTAGGAAACGAACAAGTATTTATCGACAACAACGGCACTAGCTGGTGGACTGAAACTTTTTTTGATAAACAAATAAGTAATAAAATCTCATTATTTGCGGCTGCCAATGTTTTTATAGACAATATTCAGTTCAAAAACATCAATCAAATCAGCATTTATTTTCCATTAAAAGCCATTTTTAGTTATTTTCCATCTTCAAAAACCACAGTTTACGCCCTTGCAGAATTTGCTCCTTACGTCGATTCTCCCTTCAATTTTTATGCTCAAAGCGGCTTGGGTGCAAAATATGAAATTAAATCTGGCATAGAGCTTGAAGCTTTGTATTCTTTTTTTACAAATACTTATCTAATTGAAAATCAAGGAAATGCACACACTTTTAATATAGGTTTTCGTTTCACAAAGCCATAAATTTTAAATGAAAAAAGACAAATAAACTATCTAAAAATAGTTTATTTGTCTTTTTGTTCGAATTTTCATTCAATCATTGACAACAATATGCAATGTTAGCAAAGTTATGTTTATGGTGCTGGATTTGGAATAGCTTCATGCACTTTTCCTATTTCTTTCAAAATATCTGGACTCAGTTTCAAATTGATACTATCAATATTTTCTTTCAATTGTTCCATCGTTCTAGCACCGATGATATTGCTCGTCAAAAATTTCTGTTGATTAATGAAAGCCAACGACATTTGAGCCATACTAATGTTGTGTTTATCCGCAATTTTCACATATTCGGCAGTTGCATTATAGCAATTGTCATTGCTGTAACGAGACATTTGCTTGAACAAACTCAAACGAGTATTTGTAGGTTTTTCGCCTCTGTGATATTTGCCGCTCAACAAGCCAAAACCCATCGGTGAGTAAGCCAATAAACCTGCTTTTTCTCTGATAGCAATTTCGGAAAGTCCAACTTCAAACAAGCGATTTAAAAGGCTATAAGGATTTTGAATGCTCACACAACGGCACAAATCGTGCTTGTCGGCAAGGTTCAAAAATCGCATCAAACCCCACGGTGTTTCATTCGAAATACCAAAATGACGCACTTTGCCTTCTTTTACCAAATCGTTCATCGCTTCCAAAACTTCAAGCATATTGTCTTGCCACCAGTGATTGTCATTGTGCTTGTAGCCACGATTTCCAAAATAGTTGGTCGGACGCTCTGGCCAATGCAGTTGATACAAATCGACATAATCAGTTTGCATACGCTGCAAGCTTCCATTAATAGCTTCTGTAATTTGTTCTTTGTTGAATCTCAAAGGATTACGCAAATATTTCAAACCCGAAGAAGGGCCTGCTATTTTTGTTCCAATGACGATTTTTTCTCTATCGCTTCGCTTTTTTAGCCATGTACCGATATATTTTTCGGTCAAACCGCTATTTTCTGCCGTACTTGGCACTGCATACAATTCGGCAGTATCAATAAAATTTACACCTTGTTCAAAAGCATAATTGAGCTGTTCATGAGCTTCTGCTTCCGAGTTTTGTTCGCCAAAAGTCATTGTACCTAAGCAGATAACACTCACTTTTAGGTCGGTATTTCCTAGATTACGATATTCCATATTATTTGTTAAGATAAAAAATTATTGCTTATCATTAAGTACATTGTAATTTAAGAAATCAGAGGTTTTAAATGCGTTTTTATTAAATGTTACTCATTTAATAAAAACAACAACTCTCGCCGTTGCTGTGTGTTATCACCAGCAACTAAAAACTAAATAAGGAGTTTTAAACTCATTTTTTTCGTAACAACTTGTTGGTGATAACACCAACAAGGGCGTGTCGTTCTTTTTTAGTATTTAGGTGGAAGGCACTTTAAAAGTGCCTTCCACCTCGATTATCATAACATTTTTATGAAACAAACCTTAAAAACTTAGATTACAGTGCATTAAGTAGTCGTTCAGAAGTTTTTTGATGTTTAAGAACAAGATAATACCTTGATTCTCAATGCGTTAGCAACTAAACGAAAACTTTATTAAATAGTGCTTGGCACTTAAAAAAAACAAAGTTAGCATTTTTTTGTTTAAAAGTCGTAGCTTTAAAGAATCATACAACAACAAAACATTATGAAACAAAAACAAGTTTTATTGCTGCTACCGCTACTTTTTTCTGGCTGTCATTCTCTCGATTCGATGCTCTACGAACCCAAAATAACACCTGAAAAATGGTGTGAAGCACAGCCTTGTCTCGATATTTTTGGCATTGTTATCAGTCAGCCAACTTCAAGTATTTTGGTTTATTTTTTGGCTTTTTTCACACTTTTTGTCGGTCGCTATTTTTGGCAAACGCAAAATGGGCAAAAAACTAGATTTTGGTGGAGCATTTCTCTATTGCTAACAGGCATGGGTGCGGCACTAGCTGGCACGAGTTATCAAGCTTTTGGCTACGAAATAAAATGCGTTGGGCGTGAGTTTTGCGTTTGGACAAGTTGGTGGGAATTGCTCTACAATATCACGACAGTAATGGGTGCTGGAGCTTTGCTGCTGGCCGTTGCGATGGCTTGCATGAAACCCTTTTGGCAAAAGATAAGTGCTTATTATGCACTCATTAGCAGTTTTTTATACATTATTATTATTTTGATAGGCGTTTTTTTGCAAAACAAATTTCTGCTCTCTTTCGAAATGATGATTCTGTTTACAAGTTTGCCATATCTCCTCATTTTAGGCTTAAATAGTTGGCAATATTTTACAGAAAAAAAATACGAAATACTCGTTTTGCTAGGTGCTTGGTTTGGCTTGTGTCTCACCATGATTTGCTACACTATTTATCTAAATGAAAATATCACTCAAAAGCTATGGGCAAAAGGCATTTGGTTTTCGGAAAATGATGTTCTGCACTTATTAATGATTTTTTGGATAGCTTATGTCTATAAATATGTAGGAAAAACAGCCAAAGATTTATAGCACTTAAATGTTATGTAACTTTTTCAAAAAAAAATAACAGATATTAATTTGCAAAATGCTGTTTTTTGCTAATGCTTTTTTAACTTCGCAAATTGCCTTCGTTTTAGTATGAAAAAAAATGCCTCAACGCATGAAATCTTTAGTTTTAAAAAAATATATTACGTTATTTCTTGGCTGTTTGTTTTTTAGTAGCCAAATATTGCTGGCTCAAGTGCCAAAAATTGATGCTTTTCTAAACAATGACCTTGTTTTGATTGGCGACCAAATTACGCTCACTATTGAAGCCGAATATGCTTCAGATATGAATTTGATTTGGCCTGCTATCAACGAAAAACAGTTTGGAAAACTAGAAGTTATTGAGTTTCAAGATGTCGATACGGTGTCGCAAACAAGTGAACTCATGCAAGTCAAACAGCAAATTATTTTGACTTCTTTTGATGAAGGTACTTTCCAAATTCCGCCTTTCAATTTTCAGTATATTAACACCAAAAATAATCGAAAAAATATGGTTCGCACGCCGCAACTTGCAGCAACTGTGCAACTGCCCGAAATTGATGAAGCTGGCGAAATTAAATCGAATCGTGATATTTTGGATGTACCTATTACGCTCAAAGAAATGTTACCTTATTTTTTAGCAGCTATTTTGCTAGGCGTTTTGTTGTTTGCTCTGCGTTTTTGGTGGAAACGTCGCAAAAAAGAGGAAGAAATTATTTATAAAGCTCCGCCACGGCCTGCTCACGAAGTGGCTTTCGAGAAATTGAAGGCTTTGAAAAAAGCAAAATCTTGGCAGCAAGGCGATGTAAAAATCTATTATACAGAACTGACCGATATTGTGCGTGAATACATCGAAGGGCGTTTCGATATTCAAGCTTTGGAACTCACGAGCGATGAAATTATGGCTGCTTTTCGTCAGTCGAAAGATTTAGAACCAGAACATTTCAAAAATTTGAATGAGTTGTTTGAAATATCAGATTTGGTAAAATTTGCGAAAGCTGTGCCTAGTTTAGACAAACATATTCAGCTTTTGAAAGATGCCAATAGCTTTGTTTGGGACACTAAAGCACAACCAATTGTGGAAGAAGATACGGTAGAAGTGGCAGAGAAAAAATCATAAAAGTTGTGAAAAAAATCATGATTATCGGCTGTTGTGGTGCTGGAAAATCGACGCTTTCGAGAAAACTACACGCCATCACAAAGTTGGAACTTATACATTTAGACCGAGAATATTGGCAGCCAAATTGGACGGAAACCAACAAGGTAGTATGGAAGCAAAAAGTTCAGAAATTGGTGGCAAAACCAGAATGGATTATTGATGGAAATTATGGCAGCACAATGGACATCAGAATCGAAAAAGCCGACACGATTATCTATTTGAACTATCCTACTTGGAAATGTTTGTGGCGAGTTATTGGCCGCATTTTAAAAAATTGGGGAACAGCACGGCCAGATATGAATGAAGGTTGCAAAGAACGTTTCGATTTTCCATTTTTGAAATATGTCGCCACTTTTAAACGAAAGCAAGGCAAAAAAATCAGGGAAAAGTTGGCCGCAGAACAAGGCAACAAGCAAATTTTTATTTTTCGAAACGATAAAGAAGTCGACATTTTTTTAGAAAATTTGAAAGAAGAAAAAAGAAATGCAACGGCTTAAAAAATATACAAATTACAAAAAATGAAACAATTTACTTACTTTTTCTTTTTAAACTGCTTGATGTGCTACTTTTCGTATGCACAAATCACGGTTGGCAATTTCGATTTTGAAGATATAAACAGAAATTATCGTGTTTACTTACCAACAAATTATGACGATTTCGCCCAACTGCCTTTGGTCATCAATATGCACGGTTTAGGTTCAAATGCTTTGGAACAACAGCTTTATTCTTCATTTAATAATGTGGCTGATACCTCAAATTTTATCGTCGTTTATCCAAATGGCATCGACAATACTTGGAATGTCGGCTTTGGAGACCCAAATGTGGTGACTAATGATGTCGGTTTTATTTCGGCACTTATCGACACACTTTCCGCCAATTATAAGGTAGATTTGAACCGTGTTTATTCCACAGGTATGTCGATGGGTGGCTATATGACATATCATTTGGCTTGCACACTCAACGATAGAATTGCGGCTTTTGCGTCTGTTACGGGCATGATGGCAAAGCCTTTGTTAAATAATTGTACGCCAGACAGCACAATTCCTGTTTTGCAAATTCATGGCACAGAAGACCCAACAGTACCTTATAATGGCAGCGTTTATGCCACTTCGGTAGATGAAGCCATGACTTTTTGGGCAAATCACAATAATTGCATAGGCGAAAATATAGTTACTGAATTGCCAGATACAGAAGATGAAGGTTCTACGGTTACGAAAATAGAATATACGGTTTGCGATGAAGATGTAGAAGTGACTTTGTATCGCATCAATGGCGGCGGACACACTTGGGCTGGTTCTCTTTTAAATTTGGGTAGCACAAATTTAGATATTCATGCAAGTGTAGAAGTTTGGAAGTTTTTCGAAAAATATACGCTTAATGGAACAAATGTTGGCGTAGAAAATACGGTTTTGGAAAAAGAAAAAATGACGGTTTCACCAAATCCATTTTCAGATTTTTTGGAAATAAAAAATATCAAAACGCCTATTCAAAATGTGCGTTTATATGATATGTTCGGCAAATTGTGTTTTGAAACAAAAGAAATAAATGCTGCAAACAACCGTTTAAATATAGATTTTTTGGCAGAAGGAATGTATTTGTTGCAAATAGAAACCGAAAAAGGGCAAGAAACGATGAAAGTTGTGAAATAAGATTTGCATAAAAAGCAAAATATTTCTACATAAAAAAATATAAAAAGCATTGCAAGACATTTTATCGTTTTGGCAATGCTTTTTCTTTTAAAAATGCCTTTTGTTAAACTTTTCCAGAAAAAAAAACACAAAAATGAATATTGTCTCAAAAATAATGACAATATATAAAAATACAAAACGTTTTACGAGTCATTTACAGTCACTAAAAATCTTTATTTCGTACATCAATCAAACTTATGAAATCACTATTTACCCTATTAAGCATTTTGCTTCTTTTTAGCTTCAACCAACAAATTATTTTTGCTCAAAACCTTGTTCCAAATCCTAGCTTTGAAAATTATACAGAACTGCCAGACAATGTTGGCCAATGGTGGAAATTGGCAAATTGGAATAACGTAAGTAATGATATTAATGCTGCTTCACCAGATTTTTTACATACTAATGGCTCAGGCCTAGTTCAATTGCCCAATTCAGTTTTTGGTACTATCACAGCTTTTGAGGGCGATGCCGTTGTCAATTTGGTTAGCTGGATAGATAATATATCAAACTTTAGGGAATATATCGCTACACAACTCATTTCGCCGCTTGAAGTAGGAGCTACTTATCGAATTGCCTTTTATGCGAGCAATGGGATAGAAAACGAAACAGGTGGTTATGGGTCAGACGGTTTGGGTGTTCATTTTTCTGTCAATCCACTTTCGCAAACAAATTATGAACCTATCAATGTAACTCCGCAAATAGAAATAACAGGAATTGTATATGACACAGATTGGGTGCTGATTGAAGGAGAATTTGTGGCTACCGAAGCTTTTGAATATATTACGATAGGAAACTTTAAAAATGACACAAATACAAATATTGATTTTTTCGTAAACACTATTTCTCCCGAAGCTCTTTATTTCATTGACCAAATCAGTCTTGTGAAACAAGAAGACCCAACAGGTGTTTCTATCAGTGAAGATGTTTCTATTTGCATAGGCGAAAGCACAACACTTTCGGCTTCTGGTGCTACTACTTATTCGTGGGCAACACAAGGCGACCCAACAACGATTCTTGGAACTACGGAAAGTATCACGGTTTCGCCAACAGACACAACTATTTATATCATCACAACTGAACTTTTTGTAGCTGATATTACTGTTTCAGTTGTCGATTTGCCTACCGTAGATTTGGGCGAAAACATGACAGTTTGTGCCAATCAAGTTTATACGATTTATCCAAATACCACCTATGCCGACCAATATTCTTGGAATACAGAATCGCCTTATGATAGCCTAAATGTCTCAGAATCAGGCACTTATAGCGTCACTATAACGAATGCTTGCGGCACAGCAAACGATGAAATTACGATTACCTTTTTGCCAGAAGCCAACTTTCAACTCGGCAACGATACTGTGCTTTGTGGTGCAAGTTCATTCAATATTGATGCTACTTTCGAAAGTGCTGCCGAGTATCTTTGGCAAGATGGTTCGACAAATAGCTCATTCGAAGTGACAGAATCTGGTTTATATTTCGTAGCCTTAACAGATACTTGCAACAATATTTTGACCGATAGCATACAGGTTTCTTTCGATGGTATTTCGGCTACTTTTGATTTGGGCGAAAATATCAACCTTTGCGAAAACGACATTCTCGTACTTGATGCCGAAACCGCAGGTGCAGACTCTTATATTTGGAGCAACGGAGCAACAACTGCTCAAACAACAGCAAGCGAAGCAGGCATTTATAGCGTTACGGTAAGTGATATTTGCGGTCAAAACATCGTGGATAGCCTAACAATAACAAGTGACAATTTGCCAATTGTAAACTTAGGAGAAGACATTGAACTTTGCAATGGCCAAAACACAACTTTAAATGCTTTTGCCGAAAGTGCGACCGAATATTTGTGGAGTACAGGCTCAACAGACGCACAACTACTTGTTAATCAAAGTGGTATATATAGCGTTGAAGTATCAAATAATTGTGGCTCTGTGATAGAGGAAATCAGCGTAACCGTAGATTTTTGCAGATGCAAGCTTCAAGTTCCTACCGCTTTTTCGCCAAATAATGATAACGCCAACGATGAGTTGCAAGCTTTATCAAACTGCAATGTTTCAAACTTCAACTTTGCGATTTATGACCGTTGGGGCGATTTGGTTTTTAAAACAAATAGTACTCAAGAAGCATGGAAAGGCAAAAAAAATGGCAAAGAATGTGATTTGGGTGTTTATGTTTGGGTAGCGAGTTACGATTTGCAACAAGAAGACAAAACAACGAGCGAACAACAATGGGGAAATATCACTTTGATTAGATAAGTTTTTCTATTTTTTGTTTTTGAAAAAAATGCAATGATTAAATGTAAAAAATTATATTTAATCATTGCATTTTTCTATTTTATAGAAAAAAAAGTTATGGAAAAATGGTCATTGTGGTATGCTTTTTTAAAACAGTTCTCAAAAATAATTTTATATGGTATGTATCGCCGCCGCATTTCGGTAAGCTATGAAGCCGAACTGCCTAAAAATGCAGCTATTATTTTTATCGCCAACCATCAAAACGCTTTGCTAGACCCTGGTTTGATGACAATAAACTTGCCCATTTCGCAGCAGCCCATCTTTATCACTCGTGGCGATATTTTTGAAAAATCTTTTTTGCGAAAACTCTTTACTAGCTTCAAAATGTTGCCTATTTTTCGCAAAAGAGATGGCGTAAATACGATTGAAAGAAACCAAGAAACTTTCGCAAAATGTTCGCAGCTCTTGCAAAAAAAAGCGAGCATTATGATATTTCCAGAAGGCAATCAAATGATGCGAAAACACTTGCGGCCCATGAAAAAAGGATTGGCTTATATGGCTTTTGAAGCCGCAAAAGCTACTGATTTTCAAGAAACCATATATATCGTTCCTGCGGGTTTGGAATACGAAAATTATGTCAAAGTAGGCCGCAGAGTTGCTGTTCGATTCGGAAAAGCTATTAGCATCAATTCATATTATGAGCAATATCAAAAAGATGAAAAAGCTGCTATTGAAAATTTAACCAATGAACTTGCCAATATGATTTCGCCTTATATCATTGATGTGAAACATATAGATGGATACGAAAAAATCATGGCTATTTATAAGGTTTGTGAGCCATTTTTGCTTGAAAAAAAGGAAAAAGACAGCGATATTTTAGTGAAAAAGCAAAGTCTCATTCAAAAAATAGAAAACGTATATACAACAGATTCCGAAACTTTTGAAAGTCTTGCAACACAAGCTCAAAAATTTTTGGAGAGCATGAAAACCACCGATTTCAGGCCTGATACTTGGAAAAATGCAAAGCATATTTTTCTTTTAATTCCAATATTTTTAATGCTCATTCTGGGTTTGCCTTTTTACATTTATGGCCTCCTCAACAACTTTTTGCCATATCATATTTCGCATTTTATCGCCACGAAAAAGATAAAAAACCTCAATTTTTATGCCTCTGCTTTATTCGTTTTAAATTTGCTACTTTTTCCAACATTTTATATTTTTCAAACATTCGTAGTAAGCTGTTTCACAAATAGTTATATGCTCATTTTGCTTTATTTAGCAAGCTTACCAATCACATTTCTCTACACACCTTTTTATCAAGAACAGCTAAAAAAAGCAGTTGCAAATTGGCGTTTTTTAAGCTGGCGAAAAAAGAATGAAATCATTTTGGCTATTCCACATCAAATACATAACAGTTTGTAGAATAGTTAGTTGTTTTGAAAAAAAGCAATGGTTTTATCTACCACTTTTTGCATATCATTTGGTAAACTTTCGCTTTTGTAAGGGTGTCTCATGCCGAAAACATGATTTCCATTTTCTATGGTAAATAGTTCGGCTTTTTCGTACCATTTTTTCATATCCAAAGCATCTTGATATTTCACGGCAGAGTCTTTCGTTCCATGAACAATCAAAAAGGGCTTTGAAAATTGCTGTACGGCTTTTGGCAAATCGAAACGCTCTTTGTTGCCAAACAAGTCTTCGCAAAACTGCCAATACATCGGCATTTGTTGTTTTGTGCGGCCATTAAAAACATAATGCACTCCTTTTTCTTTCCATTGTGTCACCATTTCATCTGGCCAATTTCTGTGAAAGCGATTGATAGCTGCCCATGTTGCCAAAGCTGTGACTCGTTTGTCTTCGTAGGCATTCAAAATCGCTATGCCTCCTCCTCTACTGTGGCCTATCAAATGTACTTTATTTTTATTTATTTCTTCTTCATTAATAAGTGTTTGCGTTTCCAACAAATAAGTTATCACACATTTCAAATCATCAGATTCGATACTATAATTGTTGTGGCCAAAAGCCTCCAAATCATCAAAATCTAAAGGGTTTTCAGTTGTAGTTCCATTGTATGAAAAGTTGAATTTTGCGAAAATAAAGCCTGCTTCTGCAAAACTTTGAGCCACCAAATCCCACGCTCCCCAATCTTTAAAACCTTTGAAGCCATGTGCAAAAACGACAATATCTTTTGGCTTTTGTGTGTTTTTATAAAAGACATCAAGTAAGATAATTTTGTGATGTTTGCCTTCAAGTCTTATATTTTTGATAGTATTCATGTTTTTTATATTAAAAATGAGGAAGAAATATATTTTTTTTGTTTAAAGAAATATAAGCAATAAATAGCCACTTTCGGAAGCTAACTTCTTGATAATCAATGTTTTAGCAACGTCATAAGGTTATATTTTTTATGGCTACTTAGTGCTTAAAAGTTATTATTTTTGAGACTTAGCCGCAAAAATAATATTAAATTGTGAAAATAATAGCCTTAAAATGATAACCAAAACAACATTTAAGCGTCTTTAAGATACAAAGATTTTTAACAACAAATAAAAAAAGTTTGTAACTTTGCACAAGATGCAAACACTATAATCAATATAAATATTAGAACATGAAACAAACATTAGCGGTTATTTTACTTTTGTTTTTGACTACTACTACCATTTTTGCACAACGAGGCTTAGAAGTGGGCTTAAAAGTTTTGCCTCAGACTTCTTGGATTTTCAACGACGATGACTTTGAAGCAGGAGATGCACTTGATTTTGAACCAAAATTTAAAATGGCTTATGGCTTAAATATAGGCATCAATTTGTCGGATAGGTTTGGCATTCAGTCTGGTGTTATTTATTCGCCACAAGGTCAGAAATATACACACACCAACGAAATATTTTTAGGTACCATAGCAAATACTTCGGAAGTACGCCTCAATTATATTCAGATTCCTGTTTTACTAAAACTAAATAGCGACCCTATGTCAGTATTTAGCTTTGTGGCAGGTGCAGGTGTGCAGTTTGGCTTTTTGCAAGATGCTAAATATTATATCAATAATGTGGAAATAAATAAAACTTTGTTGGGCGACGATGCTACCGAATTTTATAATGAAAAAGATTTGAGTGTTGTTTTCAATATTGGAACACAAATAAATGTTACGGAGCATCTAAACCTAAGTCTTGCTATTCAAGCAGATTATTCGCTAGATGACATCGAAAACAAAAAAGAGGGTGTGTTACCTTCATATAGAAATATCAATGACCGAAACGCTTCTAGCCAAAATCTGACGGCTGGCTTGCAGGTAGGTATCAATTATGTGATTGGAAGATAACTCTTAGCTAAAATAAGTGCGAGTACTATTTAATAAAGCATCAGCCGTTTCCGCTTTGAAACTACTATGACAAAACTTATTTAATAGTTATTTTGTATGTTTTAAAAAGGATTGTATAGTCTTGTCCTTATGTCTTTCAGGCAGTC
>JBMZCV010000149.1:0-12420 GCA_049613665.1 Chitinophagales bacterium
GGCTTTCCAAAAAAATAGAAATGCAGATTATCAAACGGAATAAATACAAATAGATGTCTGGTAATTAAAAGGCAAAATGAGAAATGACATATCTTAAAGATATGTCATTTCTATAGAAACAAAAAAATGACTAAAAACTAAGCACTAAAAACCAAAAACTAACGAAAGCTATGTTTTCATCACTCTATCTCAAAGCACGTTTTTTTCTAGTTATCGCAATTTTGGTGGTGCTATTTTTGTTTGCATACAGCCTTCCTTTTCTCTTTTTCTTCGCAAAAGCCGCCGTTTTTATTTCTATTCTAGCCATTATCATAGATTTTTCTCTGCTTTTTCGCACCAAAAAAGGCATTTTTGCAGTCCGTTCTTTGCCAGATAAATTTTCTAATGGCGACCAAAATCCTGTTTTTATCAGCCTAGAAAATCGCTATCCATTTGTCACAACATTAGAAATTATTGATGAATTGCCCTTTCAGTTTCAGCTTAGAAATGTTTTGTTTAAAGAAAAATTGGACATTCATCAGCAAAAAAATATACAATATGAATTGCGGCCAGTAGAACGTGGCGAATATCATTTCGGAAAGCTCAACATTTTTTGTGCGTCTCCGCTTGGTTTATTGCAAAAACGCTATCAATTTTCGGAAAGCAAAATGGTCGCTGTTTATCCTTCCTTCATTCAGATGCGACAATATGAATTGATGGCCATTTCAAACAGATTGAAAGAATTTGGGCTGAAAAAAATAAGACGTATTGGCCACAGTATGGAATTTGAGCAAATCAGAAACTACAATATCGGCGATGATTATCGCACCCTGAATTGGAAGGCGACTGCAAGACGTGGCGAATTGATGGTTAATCAGTTTCAAGACGAAAAGTCGCAACAAATTTATAGTTTGATTGACAAAGGCAGAGTGATGAAAATGCCTTTCGAAGAAATGACTTTGCTTGATTATGCCATCAATGCGAGTTTGGTTATTTCAAATATCGCTATCAAAAAAGGCGACAAAAGCGGTTTACTCACTTTCTCAAAAACGGTAGAACAGCATTTGCCAGCTTACAAAAGAGGTAGCCAAATGCGAAAATTGCAAGAGTTATTGTATCAGCAAACCACCGATTTTCTCGAATCAGAGTACGAGCGATTGTATGCTCATGTTCATCGAAAAATTACGCAGCGTAGTTTATTGTTATTATTCACAAATTTTGAAACGCTTTCTGGCTTAAACCGACAAATTGACTATTTGCGACAGCTCAATAAAAGGCATTTGCTAGTTGTGGTGTTTTTTGAAAATACAGAGTTGAAACAATTATTGGAGCAAAAAGCCAGCGAAACGACAGTCATTTATCAAAAAACAATAGCCGAAAAGTTGGCTTTTGAGAAGCGACAAATCATAAAAGAATTGCAGAGGCACGGCATTCAAAGCATTTTGACAGCTCCGCAACATTTGACTATCAACACGATTAATAAATATTTGGAACTGAAAGCGAGAGGTTTTATTTAATTTTTCAGATGTTTTGAATTAGCAAAAAAACTGAAGGATAACTAAGGCAAACGATATTTTTGTTTGTTAAAACCTGTTATATCTAAGCTAATGCAAAAACATTTCTCTCAATAACAAGGTTTAGTAGAGAAAACATACTATTTTTCAGTAAAATAGTCCATAAAAATAGTATGTTTAAAGTTTTGATAAAAAGCCTTAAAAAATAAATAATCGCTGATACAAGTAACTGAATAAATAAAATTTTGTGTTATTTATTGTATTTCAAAGCAAAAGTAACTATTCTAATAGCTTGAAAATTTGAGAAAATTTACTTTTAAGTGCTTTTCATCTCCCAAACTATACCCTTTCATAAGTGCAAAATTGAATTGTTTATTTTACAAACGCATATTTCACAATACAATAAATAGCACGCACACCATCACGCCAATTAATTTTTTTGCCTTCTTCATAAGTTCTACCATAATAAGAAATTCCTACTTCATAAATCCTTACTTTCGGAATACGAGAAATTTTGGCTGTTACTTCTGGCTCAAAACCAAAACGTTTTTCATACAAGGTTAGAGACTGCAACATATCGGTTTTAAACATTTTGTAGCAAGTTTCCATATCTGTAAGATTGAGATTCGTAAACATATTCGACAAAAAAGTAAGAAACTTATTGCCGATAGAGTGCCAAAAAAACAAAATTCGATGCGGCCGCCCACCCATAAAACGAGAACCATATACAATATCGGCATAACCATCAATGACAGGCTGAATGAGCAAATTAAATTCGGTAGGGTCATATTCGAGGTCGGCATCTTGCACAATAAGATAATCGCCCGTAGCATGTTTGATACCCGTATGCAAGGCAGCTCCTTTTCCTTGATTAACTTCATGTTTCAAATACTGAATATCTAAATTAGAATATTGAGCCATAAAACCCTTAATTTTTTCTTCCGTATTATCCTTTGAACAATCATTGACAATAATGATTTCCTTTTTTATTTGATGAATCAATTCTAAATCATTCAACTTATGTAAGATGGCTTCTACGGTTTTTTCTTCATTAAAAACAGGAACAAGTATAGACAATTTTCGAAATGTAGGCATGGCTAGGCAGTTATATAGTTAAGTTGTAAAAAATAAAATGCCAAAGTTACACATTTCTTAGTTGAAAAAAAGTAAGCAATATTCTAATTTAGCAAGATTTTCGCAAAAGTCTAAAAAAAAGCAATTTTTGATAAATTTGTTTTAAAACAAGCTTTAAACAGCGACTAAATTCTCATATAAAACTTGTAACTTTGCCTTTTAAGTGCCAAGCACTATTTAACTAAACAGTCGATTCGTTGCTAACATATTAAAACTCAAGATGTTAGCTTCAGCGAGCTGTCAGCTTATTTTTGTTTAGGTACTTATTCACTTCAAAAAGTGCCATCTTGTAAAAGCTTAGGCTAAAAAGTCAAACAGCTTTTCTCCTTTGGTTGAGGTGCTGTTTAAGATTTATCATTTGGCTTAAAAAGCATCTTTTGTTAGGAGTACAATTTTATTATATTACTTTTTAAATTAAAATCGACAATGCCTTACGTATTTACGTCAGAATCTGTATCAGAAGGCCACCCAGACAAAGTGGCAGACCAAATATCAGATGCCATATTAGATGAATTTTTGAAACAAGACCCAAATTCTAAAGTTGCTTGCGAAATACTTGTTACAACAGGTTTAGTCGTGATTAGCGGCGAAGTAAAAAGCAAAGCCTACGTTGATGTGCAGAAAACTGCTCGTGATGTAATTAAAAAAATAGGCTATAACAAATCTGAATATCAATTTGATGCCGACTCTTGCGGTGTTATTTCTGCTTTGCATGAGCAGTCTGCCGACATCAATAGAGGAGTAGAACGCACTAGCGAAGAAGATCAAGGTGCTGGCGACCAAGGCATGATGTTTGGTTATGCCACCAACGAAACCGACAACTTGATGCCTTTGCCTTTGGAATTGTCGCACTTATTGTTGGAAGAACTCGCCAAAATGAGACGTGAGGCTACGGATATGCCTTATTTGCGGCCAGACTCAAAGTCGCAAGTGACAGTTGAGTATAGCGAAACACACCAGCCTTTGCGTATCGATACTATCGTGATTTCGACACAACATGACGATTTTGAAAAAGCCTGCGATTCGCAAACGCAAATCGAAGCAGACCAAAAAATGCAAGCACGCATCAAAGCAGATGTCATTGCTCATTTAGTGCCTAGAGTAAAAGCTCAATTGCCAGAAAGAGTGCAAAATTTGTTTGACGACAACATCAGATTTCTTGTCAATCCAACAGGAAAATTCGTGATTGGCGGCCCTCATGGTGACACTGGACTTACAGGCCGCAAAATTATTGTAGATACTTATGGTGGAAAAGGTGCTCATGGTGGTGGTGCTTTCTCTGGCAAAGATTCTTCAAAAGTAGATAGGTCAGCAGCTTACGCTACTCGTCATATCGCCAAAAATATGGTTGCTGCTGGTCTTGCCGAGCAAGTATTGGTACAAGTGGCTTATGCTATTGGCGTAGCCGAGCCAGTTGGTTTGTATGTAAATACTTATGGAACAGCAAAAGTTGAGATGAGTGATGCTGAAATCAGCACAAAAATTAATGATGTATTTGATATGCGACCTAGCATGATTGTGAAACGATTAGGCCTCAAAAATCCTATTTTCTCAGAAACGGCTGCTTATGGCCATATGGGACGACAATGCGGTACTAAAAACGGTTTTGAAACTTTTACATGGGAAAAGTTGGATTATGTCGATAGCTTGAAAACTGCTTTTTCTTTGAGCTAAAAAAATAAATAATTCTTATTGGAAATGCTCTATCGAAAAAAATAGGTTTGCTTATTTTTTTTGGTAGAGTATTTTTTTTAGAAAAATTGTAAAACAAAAAAGTAAACCTCCTATTTTGCCTCCTACCAAACATTTTGCATCTTGCAAAAAGTCTTTTTTTACTGTATCTTGCTTGCTAAAAAACATAGTGCTATGAAACAATACATAAATATTTTTATCAGCTTTTTTTCCTTGCTCCTCCTCTTTCAAACAGCTTGTGAAGATGCCTTACAGCAAGAATGTACCACAACCAATATCACCAGCGAAGCTTTTGCATATCTCAGCAATAGTTTTGGAATAGTAGAAGCTGATATTTGGGGCGACTGTCTGATGCTCAAAGTCAGTTATTCGGGCGGTTGCGAAAAACATATTTTTACAGCCTATTCCGAAGGTGCTATACTAGAAAGTATGCCACTCGGTGCCAATATTGTCGTACACCACAACAACCCAGAAGACCCTTGCGATGGCATCATTTCCGAAATTATTACCTTTGATTTGAGCGTGCTGCAAGTGCCAAACGACAACACAACTATTATTCATATTGCCAATTCGAGTCTAAGCTTAAATTACACTTATTAATATGTTTTAGGTAAGCACGAAATATTAAGCCTAAATATAAAAGCAAATTCTTATTTTTTTCTACCTTTGCCATTCTTCAAACTTTTTTAGCGTAAAAGTAATTAATGCTTGAATATTAAAATATAAATTAGCATTTTAAGTATTCAAACAGATTTACGCTACCAATAGCAGAAGCTAACACACTTATTTTCAAGACGTTGGCACACAAATCATTCATTTATTGTAACTGTTTAAGTATGGGCTTTTGAGATAAAAAATTAGATTATTTTCTCGTTTTTGAACTGAATAGTACCATTTTTGAGCGAAAAAAAAGCTGAAGTATAAATGAAAATAGTTACCATTTATTATCTAGTGCTTGACACTTATTTTTTTCAATAAAAAAAGATTATGTTAGACCTTGAAAAAAAGATAACACTTATTATATCAGAGTATCTTCATTTGGAAGAAAGCGAAGTCGTTGCTACCGCAAATTTTACAGATGATTTGGGAGCAGACTCACTTGATATAGTAGATTTATTAGTAGAATTAGAAAAAAAATTTAATATCATCATTCCAGATGAAGAAGCCGCAGGGCTAACTACCGTAGGGCAATTGACAGATTATATGACCAACGCTTTAAATACGAAGCGTTAAGCTTTCAGCTATTTTCTGTGTCAGCAATTAGTTTTTAAGACCTTTTTTTATCAAAAGTTTAAACATACTATTTTTTTTAGGCTAAGGAGACCAATATTTCCTATTTTTATGGCCTTTTGAACTGAAAAATAGTATGTTTCCCTATCAAAAAAAGTTTCTTTTGTTAAACCGAGAATAGCTGATTAAGCTTTATTAGGCAATTTATTTTTTTTCGCTAAAATCATAAAAATAGTTATTTCTATATGCAATTAAAACGAGTCGTAGTTACAGGTTTGGGAGCATTGTCGCCTATCGGCAATGATACACAAACATTTTGGCAAAATTTGTTGGAAGGAAAAAGCGGTGCTGCCAATATTACAAAATTTGACGCATCTGGCTTTAAAACCCGTTTTGCTTGTGAAGTAAAAGATTTTGACCCACTCAATTTTATTGATAAAAAAGAAATGCGTCGTCTCGACCGATTTTCGCAATATGCACTTGTTTGTTCAGATGAAGCTGTTGCCGATGCTCGTTTAAATGATGCAGAAATTGACAAAGACAGAGTAGGCGTAATTTGGTCTTCAGGCATTGGCGGCCTTCTTACTTTTCAGGAGCAAATCGAAGATTATGCAAATCGAAAAGCTGCTGGCAAAAGTATCGCTCGCTTCAATCCGTTTTTCATTCCAAAAATGATTTTAGACATTGCCTCTGGACACATTTCTATCAAACACGGCTTTCGAGGCCCAAACTTTGCTGTCGTATCGGCTTGTGCCTCCTCTACCAATGCTTTGATAGATGCGTTCAACTATATCAGATTGGGCAAAGCAGATGCTTTTGTGGTAGGTGGTTCAGAAGCACCTGTTACGGCTGCTGGGTTAGGCGGTTTTAGCTCGATGAGAGCACTTTCGTCTCGAAACGATGACCCTACAACGGCTTCTCGCCCATTCGACCTCAATCGTGATGGATTTGTGCTAGGTGAAGGTGCAGGAGCAATCATTCTCGAAGAATATGAACATGCCAAAAAGAGAGGTGTTCCGATTTATGCCGAAATGGTTGGCGGTGGAATGTCGGCCGATGGCTACCATATTACTGCACCACACCCAGAAGGTTTGGGAGCAAAAAATGTGATGATAAACGCTCTTTCAGATGCCAATATGAGCATCAACGACATAGATTATATCAATGTGCATGGTACTTCGACACCTTTGGGCGATGTGAGCGAGGCAAAAGCTATTACGCAGGTTTTTGGCAAACAGGCTTATCAGCTCAATATTAGCTCTACCAAATCAATGACAGGGCATTTGCTAGGAGCAGCAGGTGCTATCGAAGCTTTGGCAAGTATTTTGAGTGTGAAAAACGATATAGTGCCGCCTACTATCAATCATTTTACAGATGACCCAACATTTGATGCTCAATTAAACTTTACGTTCAACCAATCACAAAAACGCTTGGTGCGTGCTGCCATGAGCAATACCTTTGGTTTCGGCGGACACAACGCATCTGTTATTTTCAAAAAAATAGAAAGCTAGTGATAAGAAGTATAAAGAAATTTTTCAATTATTATTTTTCATCAAAAAAAGAATGGGTACGTCAGTTATCGAAGCTGCTAGGGTTTCGGCCTGTCAATGTAGCTATATTTCTGCTGGCCTTTAAGCATAGTTCAAAAGCCAAAAAGTCGCATACAAGCAATGAGCGGCTCGAATATTTGGGCGATGCCATACTTGATTCTATTGTTTCCGATTATTTGTTTAAGAAATATCCTATTCGTGGCGAAGGCTTTTTGACAGAAATGCGTTCGAAAATCGTGAATAGAAAACGGCTAGGCGAAATAGGCGAAAAGCTAAATCTAAAAGATTTTTTGGATTATGACCAAGCTTATGTAAGCGTCAATAGCACGCTGCTAGGCAATGCTTTGGAGGCACTCATAGGTGCTATTTATTTAGATGCAGGCTATGCGGTTTGCAAAAAGTTTGTGTTTGAAAAAATGATTTTTCCACACATAGATTTAGACGAATTGCATAATACCGACATCAATTATAAAAGCCGTGTTTTTGAGTGGTCGCAAAAATATAGTCGTGAATTGACTTTTGAGGTAACAGAAGAAAAAGTATTGAATAAACAACGTATTTTTGTAGTTGGTGCATACATCGATGGCGAAATCATGGGAACAGGCGAAGGCAGAAGCAAAAAAGAGGCTCAGAAAAAGGCTTCGCAAGAGATTTATGATAAACTAAATATCGCTGCCGAAATGGAGTGGTAAGGCTGTTTTTTTATGAAAAATGCGTTTTTAAAAGTTTATTCAAATAAATATGGACATTCTTTTCTTAGGCGTTTTTCTAAATTTGGTTCTAAGCCTTCGCAATCATATAAAGTTTTGGCTTTAGATAATTGTGAGAAAGTGAGGTTTTTTGCATTCTTAAAATCAACTCTCTCAAGGTCAGCCTCTCTAAAGTTAGCATTTTTAAGATTCGTTTCATTAAGATGAGAACTATACATATCAGCACCTTCAAAATCAACTTCAGTAAGATTTGCCCTAGTAAAACTTACTTGTCTAAGATTTGTATGACTCAAATCGGCACTACTAAAATCAGTATCTCTAAGGTCTGCAAAGTTAAGATTTGCCTGTCTGAAAGTTGCTCCTCTAAGATTTTGGGTATCTTTAAAATCTGCTTCTGTAAGAATACATCTTCTAAAGTCAGCATTTGTAAGATTTGTTTCTCTAAATTTAGTATGTTTAAGATTAGAATTATAAAAATTTGCTCTGAAAAGATCACTTTTGCTAAAATCACACCTAACAAGATAAGTATAACTAAAGTGAGTTCTACTAAGGTTTGCTCCTGTAAAGTTTCCTCCCAAATTTAAAATTAGTCCAGTAAATGAAATATTTTGCATTTTTTGATATGAAAGATTAAGGTTATATATCTTGCGAAACAAACTTTGTTTCATTTAAATAATTGACACCTTCTTTCAACTCCAAAAGAATATGCCAAAAAGCATAAAAGATATTCATACTAATGTCAATATGTTTTTTGCTTGTTAGTCGCATTATATCTTTGTGTGAGTCTGCATCAAAAAATTGTATGTCTATCAACTCATCTAAAAAACTAGCTAAACGTTCTGCTAGTTCTTCTCGTTTTTCCATTTTTTCTGCACTAATCATTTCTTTGATATAGCCCATAATTTCAACACTCAATACTTTTGGGCCAAAAAGTTCAGCACAGATTTTATAGGCATCTTTTGTATCGCCTTCTTCCAAAATATATTCTTCATCTTCACCTTTATTCAAAAAGCTTTTACGCAATTTTTGCCATATTGCTTCGGCGGTCATGTATTCTTGCAGCGATTTATGCATAAATTCAATGGCATAATTTTCATTTCTTTCTGTTACAACTTTACTTCTGTCATTAGCAGTTTTTTTGGTTTCTTGAAAATAAAAAGCAATCATTATCCCTTTCAATACATCGTTTAAATGATTATCGCCTAACTTTCGTCCAAATCTCTTGACTGTTTTCAATTCAAGTATTTCTGTTTTGTGCAAATAATCGTGTTCTGATTGAAAAATGTCCAAAGCCATTTCCTGAATCAATGAACGCAACAAAGCTGGTTTGATGTCTTTTAAAACAGCAATTTGCTTCTTATCCCATTTTCTTTTTATCAAATCGGTAAATAACTTATCGTAAATTCCCGCTTTGTTTTTTGTTACATCTATACTTTCAGAAAGTTCTGCTACAAGATGCAATAAAATAGCTTGTGTCAGTAATTCTCTCAAATGCTTTTTCTCGTTGTATAATTTGAGTTGTTCGGCAGTTAAATGTGATTCAGGGTGATAGTGTCTATATTTTTTTAGCCATTCGAATTGTTGTGTTTCCGTAAGTTCATCAATTTGCAATATCAAAGCATTTTCATCTGTGATTTTTTGCATATCCACATAATAGCGAGAAGTTAGCACAATTTTTAAGCCTTCATAGTCTTCTGTTTGCTTGATAAGTTTGGTGCATATTTCTTCTATTTTCTGATGATTAACTTGTGCATTCATACTCAATTCGTCGAGGCCGTCTAAAATCAACAAACTACCTTTTCGCAATTGTTTGACACTAATGTCATCTGGTATATTTGGTGTATCTTTCAAACATTCTACAATAGCATGTAATGGTTTAGTAAATAAAAGTGGTATATCCTCAATTTTTTTTAGGCGTAAAAAATAAATATTCTTTTCGCTTGTTTTGTATTTTGAAATGGCATCATGTAGCAGTTTTTTGCAAAAAGAAGTTTTTCCTTGGCCTGGATTGCCAAATAAAAAAGCAATGTGTGTCTTTTGACATTCTAATTTTTTATGTATTTTACTTTTTAAGAAATCATTAATAAAAGTGTGTAAATCTCTATTTTCGTCGTCCAAAACAGCAAACTTATTATCACATCTAGGTATATACTTAAAACAAGATTGAAAGGCTTTGAAGCGAGGCCGTATATAAATATCGCTCAAACGCATACCTTTTTCATCATTCAGCACTACATCATCAAACATTGTTTTTAGTTGGTCGTAATAGCGGTTTCGCTGTATTCGCTTTCCTTGTGCCATAATAGCTTTTTTGTTGCTTATGGCATCTATCAACTGTTGATATACTACTTTATAATGTTGGGTAATCGTATGAAAATCTTCTTCTAAATATAGATTGAAATCCCTTTCTAGCATATTGCAATCCTCATCGCTGGCCGCACAGTCTTTCAAAATATTTATGAAAATATTGGAATAAAGCTTTATAATTTTATTGCTAAAAAAATCATTTACATCAAATTCATCAAAAGGATAGTCTTCATGTAAATTTGTTTGATTAAGTAAATGAATTTTGTAATCTTCTGAATCTGTATTTTTAACTTTATGCTCTAAGCCTCTTTCGGCTATGGCTTCTTGAAAAGTAATACTGTAAGTGAGTGCTAAAGCATGATGAAAAGCACGTTCACAAGAATCTATCTCCACAATATATTTAGCTGTATAACCTAAAATTTTGCCTATGGCAGAACTGCCTAAAAAAGCCTCTACAAAAGCATTTTCGCCACTTGCTTGTAATATTTTACTAGCAAATTTGCCAAAAACCTTTCCGCCTTCTTGTGTAATAATAGGCAACTTATTTAATAATTTCGCTGTTCTTGTTTGTTCTCTCATCTTTCCAGAAACAATTTTAGTTATTAGTTTTAAATATTGAGCCTTTAGTTATCTCCTTTTTCTCCAAAAACAAGCTCTCTATCTCCCGAAATCTCATAAAAAGCATACACCATTTCGTCATTTTGCAAGGCTTTTACTCTAAAAATGGCATACAAAGGCGTGCCTATCTCGCTCAAAGTCTGATTGAGTAGATATTGTGGCGATTGTCGGTTGATTTGATTCGTGAAATACTCTTGCATAAGCAAATGATTGCCTGTCAGGCCGCTTTGCTTGCAATACGAACATTCCACTTCATCGACATAAACATAGCCACGCCTACGAAACAACTGTTTATGATAGTTGTGCTTTTTGCATTCAAAATGCGTAATCAAATCGTAATCAAGCTCAATACTTGCCATTTCGCCAAGCTCCTGCTCCGCAATATCAAGAAGGCCACCTACGGTAAGTTCGGCAGAACGATACGGCAATTTTCGGATTTCGTTCAGAGCGATAGGCTCATACAAATTGTGCGTTGGGCAAGCGATATTTTTGTGCAAGCGAGTTTTGTTGATGTCGTCTATGTAGCCCAACACAGAGATGCGTGAGCCGATAGGAATTTCGGCATCGTGCAAATATTTCATGCCTATTTGCACCTGAAAACCAGCCATGATAGAAGCGATAGTCGGAGCAGTAGGAATAGTCACGCCTATGGCTCGTGTCCGCAATTTTAGACACGAATAGCGTTGCCAAGCTTCGTTTCTCATGCGTTGTGTCAAGGTACAATCTAGGCAGACTTCGAAGCCATTGCCAAAGATTTTGACATCGCCATCTAGCTTTCGCAAGCCAGCATCTATATACAAAGTATTGGTTTGGTAGCAGTAGCGATTGAGGTCTATGCGTGCCTGAATATTGTCGAGGCAGCCAAACACAATGTCGCAATTTTTGTAAACACCCATGCCAAATACACTTTGCACCGAACCGACAAAAGCACGAATATTCACATTTTCGTCTATTTCGTTCACTCGTTTTGCAGCTACTTCTGCCTTGTATTTGCCAATATCTTTGGTGCGAAACAAAACTGTTCTGGTGAGATTGTGGTTTTCTATCGTGTCCATATCTACGACCAAAATATTGCCAATGCCCAAAAGCGTTAGGTCTTTCAGCACCTCATTTCCCAAAGCACCTGCTCCTACAACCATAACAGTCGCTTTTTGCAAAACTGCTCTCTGCCAACCCAATTCGGTAATGCGTGTGTATCTATCTGACATTTTTTTTTATCGTTTTGAGTTTTTAAGTACCAACTACTACACTATAATTTAAGTAATTCTACATTTTGAGAGTGTTAGAAATGACATATTTCTAAAACAATAAGTGTCCATTCTTTTTTATATTTGACTCTTTTGGCTAGAAAAATATGTCATTTCTTTCTTGTTATTGAAAAAAAAGCTTTAAATGAGCTTAGACGTGACAGGTTTTAAAAATTTATCACATCTCAACAAACGGCTAATATTTTTCAAAAACCTTAGAAGATTTAAATTACAGTGTACTACTATTTAATAAAGCATTCGTTTAGTGGCTAACACCTTGACATTCAAGGTGTTATCTTGAATACCTAGACAAAAACAGCCGTTTCCGCTTTGAAACTACTATGACAAAATTTATTTAATAGTTATTTTGTATGTTTTAAAAGTAATTATATAGTCTTGTCCTTATATCTTTCAGGCAGTCCGCTTTTCGGCTGTTGTT
>JBMZCV010000150.1:0-12373 GCA_049613665.1 Chitinophagales bacterium
TATTTTCATTCTTTAACTGCTTTTCGTGCCTCGCAGTGACAAAAAGTTGATATTTTCATTCTTTAACTGCTTTTCATACTTCGCAGTGACAAAAAGTTGATATTTGCATTCTCTAACTGCTTTTCATACTTCGCAGTGACAATAAAGGGCTAAAATACACATTTTTCACAAAAACAAAAAACGTCTTTTCTACCACGAATGATAGAAAAGACGTTTTCATTTTTTTATTTCAAAAAGCTTATTTCGCTGCTGCAAAATTAGCTGCTACTGCGTCCCAGTTCACGACATTGAAGAAAGCCGATACATAGTCTGGACGACGATTTTGGTAGTTGAGGTAGTAAGCGTGTTCCCAAACGTCTAAGCCCAAAATAGGTGTGCAACCGCAAGAGATAACATCCATCAAAGGATTGTCTTGATTTGGAGTAGAGCAAACGCAAAGACCGCCATCTTTTACGCCAAGCCAAGCCCAGCCAGAGCCAAAACGAGTGCCTGCCGCTTTGCTAAAGTCCGCTTTGAAAGCCTCGAAAGAACCGAAAGCTGCATTGATAGCCTCCGCAAGTTCGCCAGTAGGTTCGCCACCGCCATCTGGCGACATTACGCTCCAAAACAAAGAGTGATTGAAAAAACCACCACCATTATTTCGTACTGCTGTGTTTGTGCTTGCTATTTTCAACAATTCTTCGATAGATTTGCCTTCCAAGTCTGTGCCAGCAATCGCAGCATTTAGTTTTCTAGTGTAACCTGCATGGTGCTTACCGTGATGAATTTGCATCGTGCGAGTATCAATATGTGGTTCTAGTGCATCGTGTGCATACGGTAAATCAGGAAGTGTAAAAGCCATTTTTTTATGTTTTATTTGTGATAATAAATTTATTATTTTTTGTGGAAAAAAGCATTTTCAACACATTTGTAAAAGAGTGGTTTATTACTCTTTCGTTTTGCTAAAATATTTTTAAATAAAATTAAAATATTATATTGTTTTCAATGCTATTTCTATTTGCTAATATAAAGTTTTAGCTTCGCAAAAGGTTCAAAAACTTCTACTTAAATTTTCTTTTTCTTCTAAAAAAATCACTTAAAATAGTCGCACAATCACGCTCTAAAATACCTTGTACGACTTGCGTTTTTGGATGCAAAGCTTTTTTTGCCTGCATAGAAAAACCACGTTTGTCATCGCTCGCACCATATACTATGCCGCCTATTTGCGACCAATATAAAGCACCTGCACACATCAAACAAGGTTCTAGCGTAATATATAAAATGCAATCTTTCAAGTATTTAGCACCTAAATATTGTGTTGCGGCCGTAATCGCTAGTATTTCGGCATGAGCTGTCACATCTTGCAAGGTTTCTACCTGATTGTAGGCTTTCGCTATGATTTGGCCATCGCAAACCACCACCGCACCAACAGGCACTTCATCGGCATCAAAAGCATTTTGAGCTTGCAACAATGCTAGTTTCATAAAATATTCGTGCGAAAATAACATTTTATTCTAGTGTTTAATTTTAAATTGTGAGTTTTTAGTTATTTTTCTTGGCTCTTATTCAATTCAAAAAAATTTGCCAAAACAAAAAACACTAAACAAGGGCTAAAATTGTCATTATTTTTTTACGACATACTCTCCCATAGCCGAAAATTTATCAATACGATGTTTGACAAGTTCATCACTATTCATTTTTTTTAATTCTGCCAAATGTTTTTGAATATAAGATTTGACGGTTGCTACCATTTTTAAAGGCGAGTGATGTGCTCCTCCCAAAGGTTCTGGCACAATTTCGTCAATTAAGTTGAAGTGTTTCATATTTTCGGCTGTCAATTTCAGCTCTTCGGCTGCTTTTTGCTTATAATCCCAGCTTCGCCACAAAATAGAAGAACATGACTCTGGCGAAATAACAGAATACCATGTGTTTTCGAGCATCAAAATGCGATTGCCCATACCAATGCCCAAAGCACCGCCTGATGCTCCTTCACCTATGATAACACAAACAACAGGTACGGTCAGTTGTGCCATTTCAAACAAGTTGCGTGCAATAGCTTCTGCTTGGCCACGCTGTTCGGCCTCTATGCCTGGATATGCTCCAGGAGTATCAATAAGGCAAACAATTGGTTTGTCGAATCGTTCTGCTAGTTTGATGAGTCGCAAAGCTTTTCGATAGCCTTCTGGATTGGCCATACCAAAATTTCGATATTGACGACTTTTGGTGTCTTTGCCTTTTTGCTGGCCAATAAACATGATTGTTTGCCCATCGAGGTTTCCAAAACCGCCTACGATGGCCTTATCATCGCCAAAATTGCGGTCGCCGTGCAATTCGGTGAAATGCTCACACATATTTTCGAGATAAAACAAGGTGTAAGGTCGTTCTGGGTGTCGTGACAATTGAACTTTTTGCCAAGCTGTGAGGTTTTGGTAAGTTTTAATTTTTGTTTGTTCCAACTTGCCTTCTAGCTCTCTAATTGCATTGCTCATATCAATGTTTTCGCTTGTACCAATCTCTCTCAATTGTTCCAAACGCTCATAAATATCGGCTATGGGTTGTTCAAAATCTAAAAAAGTCATAAAGTTCCTAAATTGTGTAATTCATTATTTTGCTACAAAAAATATATGTTAAGTACCTAGACAATATAAACTGACTTTTTGCTGAAACTAACGCTAGAAATTTCAATGCGTTAGCAACAAATCGTCTTTTTATTAAATAGTGCTTGGCACTTAGCGGCAGTTGCAAAGTTACTATTTTTAGATGGTATAGCAGCTAGATATGCTATTTTTTCTAAAAACCATTAATAAGTTAAGTATGTATAACTGTCTTTTCGTGCTTCGTTTCAAAAAATAGATATTTAGGCTAAAATCGGATTTAGGTAGGTATAAAACCTACTGCTACTGAGCCTTTTCAGTATATTTTAGCTCAAAAAAACAAACAAATTTAAAGTTCGAAAAGACAATTATACATGCTGTTTCGATGCTCATGCTTTTAAAATCAAGGTTTTAGCTTCTACAATTGAAAACCTGTCAAATTTAACAAATATATAATAAGTTTGGGTTATGGCCAGCTATTCTCGGTTTAACAAAAGAAACCTTTTTTGATAGGGGAAACATACTATTTTTCAGTTCAAAAGGCTATAAAAATAGGAAATATTGGTCTTCTTAGCCTAAAAAAAATAGTATGTTTAAGCTTTTGATAAAAAAGGCCTTAAAAACTAATTGCTGACACAGAAAAACAAGTGGATATTTTTTTATAATATTTATTTTATTTCAAAGCGAAAATAGCTGGGTTATGGCATAAAAAAAGAAGCCCAAAATAAGTATTATACATATCTTATTTTGGACTTTTTTCTTAAAAAAACTAGCTCAAATTTGTTTTTATTTTACAATAACAAGTTTTGAAGTTTCTTTATAATTACCATTTTGAAGAGTCACAAAATAAGTGCCATTGGCCAAATTGGTAAGGTCTATTTCTGTTTGATAGCTATTGGCAGTTTGCTCGGCCACAATGCGGCCTGCAAGGTCTGCTATTGTAATCTTCGCATTTTCAATCATTTCAAAGCTGTCATAAGTTACTGTCACGATATTTTGAGCTGGATTTGGATAAGCTTCAAAACTTACCGTATTATTGCCTATTTCAAATGGATTGGCAAGTTGTTGGTTTTTAGTAGCACAAGCACTTGTAAGGCTAAATTGCTCTGGCGTTTGATAAGGCGAATCTTCACTGCCACACAAAGCTCGTACAGACCAAATATAATTATTTGGAGTAACATTATTAAAGTTTTTGAAATTGTCGCTTACTACCCAATATAAAACATTGTTGGTGCCTGCTTTTTTTCCTGCTACTTGATAGCCTACTGCATCTGGCACTATGTCCCATTGCAATCGCAAGGTATTGCAACCATCTGGTTCTATCTCTTCTGTTAGGTTAATTGGTGAGTAACATCCTGTTAGGCAATTTAGATTAATAAATTCGACATAACTACAACCAATAACGTCTGTAATCGTGAGTTGATAAGTACCTTGAGGAATACCACTAAGTGTATTCATTGATGAAGTGCTAGTAGTTCCCAATAGATTCCATTGAACAGTATAAGGAGCAGTTCCGCCAGAAGGAGCAGTACTCAACATACCATTGTCTTGCCCACAAAGTGGATTAGTTTGGGTGATATTAGCTTCTAAAACAGGCAATACATCGAGGTCGATAACAATTGTGCTGTCGCAACCATTAACGGTAGAAAGTGTAACAGAATAAACTCCGTCTGTATCTACAACTGAGCCATCTGGCAAAATATAATCTTCGCCACCACAAATATAAAGCGATTCGCCTATGGTATAAGAAGGGTTGAACGTCACATTTGAATAAATGATACTGTCGCAGCCGCTTTCTGATGCTAAATTAGAGGTGTAAGTACCATTGTTGAATACTTGCGTTCCGTCTGGCAAGAAATAGTCTGTGCCAAAACAAGCATCAACATCTTCAACTGTTTCATAATTGTCTGTTACATTTAAGATGCTAAGAATTGTGCTATCACAACCGTTTGCAGTCATATAAGTTGTTGGATATGATCCTGCTACATTTACGGTAGTTCCGCTTGGCAATAAGTAAGGCAATTCGCTATCGCAAATATTAATCACAAAATCAAATTCGTAAGTAGGATTGACACTTAATATGGTAGTGAGTGTGCTGTCGCAACCATTAACAGTATTAAAAGCATTAACATAAGTACCTGCTACATCTACAATATTTCCATTTGGTAGTGTGTAAGTTTCATTATTGCAAATAGCCACATTTGAAACATTGCTATATCTTTCGTTCACTATCAAGTTGATGACAACATTGCTATCGCAACCTGCTGCACTTGTAAATGTAAATGGATAATTGCCACTCATATCTGTGGTTGTTCCGTCTGGCAAAGTATAAGTTTGTGTCTCACAAATTTCTTCATTTATTGTAGTTGTTGGCAAAGCAATAACACTAATATTTGTTGTGATAATACTATCGCAACCTGCAACAGATGTCAAAGAGCTAAAATAACTGCCTGCTGTCGTTGCTGTCAAGCCACTTGGAAGTGTGTACACTTCGCCATCGCAAATCGCAACGTTATCTGTAGTATTGAAACTAGCCACAATGCTAAGACTGATTGTGATAATGCTATCGCAACCTGCCGCAGAACTTAAAGTAACCATATAATCTCCTTCTGTATCCACTACTGTATTGTCTGGCAAAGTATAAGTTTCACCTGTGCAAATTTCTACATCTTCAACTATATCATAATTTGGATTAACGCTCAAGTTTGTAGTGACTACGCTATCGCAACCAACGCTAGAAACTAAAGTAACAGGATAAGCACCTGCATCGCTTACCACCAAACTATTTTGAAGTGTATAAGTTTGTCCATCGCAAATTTCGACATCTACGCTAGTAGCAAAAGCATTTACGACATTAAGATTTATCACAACGGTACTATCACAGCCAGCCGTGCTTGTCAAGTTTACAGCATAGTTTCCTGCTACCGTAGTAGTGTTTCCATCTGGCAAAGTGTAAGTATCGCCATCGCAAATAGTTGCACTTGTAGCTTCAGTATAGCTTTGGTTTACTACAATATTAGTTGTAATGGTACTATCACAGCCAGCAGCAGAAGTAAATGTCAATGGATATGAACCAGCACCATCTACAATCACTCCATTTGGCAAAGTATAGCTATCGCCATCACAAATTTCTGCATTTTCAGTAATGTTATAAGTCACACAACCACCACAGCTATTGGCCATTCCTGGCGAAGCATACAAAGATGAACCTGAATATTCAGTTACATAGTTATTTGAAACATTCCAATTATTTGCCAAAGCATTGTCAGTATTATAGTCACACAAAATTAAAGAAGGGCCATTGCCATCGGCAGCACCAGGCCAGTTATTATTATCATCATAAGGCACTTGATCGACAATTTCGCCAGAAGGACTATATAAAGTAACGATTTCGCCACTATTGCCCAAGCTGTTTCCGTCCCATTGATAAGTGTTTATTCCGAAAGTAGCAAACATCTGACTTGCATTAAAAGCAATGACTTTGTAATCGCCTGCTGCAATTGCAGTTCCGCTAGGAAACACAAAATCTACACCCATAAAATAATAATTAGATACATCAACCGTGCCTGTTCCGCTATTAAAAATTTCGATAAACTCTAGCAAATCTGTACCAATTCCAGCATCATTATACATTATTTCGGTAATAACAAGGCTAATAGGTTCATTCAAAACAAAACTAGCTATTTGTTGATTGCTATTCATATTTCCAAACAAATCTGTTACGTTTAGTGCTTCCAACGTATAAATAACATCATAGCTAATAGGAGCATTCAAAGTAAGTGTAACCACATTGTTGCTAGAGCTAAGGCTCACAACAGTTCCAAAATTGCCTATATAGTTGTTGATATTGTTGGCCTGTGCTGAGTTCACATCTTCGTCAAATGTCAAAACAAGTGTTGTTTGATTTAGTGCTTCAACACTATAAAGACTTGGCGGCGTACTATCGACACAGCTATTATCCATTTTTGGCGAAGCAAACAATGGCAAATCGCCATAAATGCCTTGATTTGTAGTAGAAGCAGCCCAACTTGAAGCCATTGAGTTGTCGCTATTGTAGTCGCACAAAATAAGCGAAGCACCACCACCATCGGCAAAAATTGGCCAGCCTGTCGCAAAGTCATCGTCATAAAAAACCGTGTCCATCAAAGTACCAAAAGGATTATATAAGGCCAATCCTTCGCCAGAGTTGCTCAAATTTGCTCCTGCAGGCCACTCGTAAGCAGTTATTCCAAACTCGCTTGCAATTTCGGTAGCCGAAAAAGCTACTAAAGTATATTCTCCTGCATTGAGGCTTGCTCCACCAGGGAAAGTAAAATCAACACCAGAAATATGATAACCTGCCAAATTGACTGTACTAACGCCTTTGTTGTAGATTTCAATAAAATCTAATTCGTCAGTACCAATACTAGGGTCGTTATACATAATTTCGGTAAAAACCAAGTCGGTTTGAGCCTTAGCAGTATTACTAAAGCAAGCAAAAAATGCAAAAACCACACTTATGTGTAGAAAAAACTGCTTCATAACATTTAAGTTTTGTTGAAAAAAAAAGTTTATAGCTTGCAAAGTTACATAAAAAAATTCATATATTTTATATGCTATAACAGCTATTATCGTTTTAAAATGAAGGTATATTTTAGTATTTTTTTTTAACTAAAAGTTTTGATTGCTCTTAAAAAAAAGGGCAGCTTTAGCCATAATTGCCTATTATCAATAGCAACTAGAAAAGTTATTCCTTGTTTTTAAAGCATTTGAAAGCAAATTAGGTTCTGTATAATTTACATTTTTTAATTTTTATTTCAAGAATCGCTAGTTTTTTCGCATTCCTTTTCATTTTTTTTTATACATTCCATTCTTTTCAAAAAACATAACTTTTTAGTCATAAGCTTTCTTGTACAATATTTAACTCATTTTTTAGTCAAAATTGCTATGACAAAATAGTTATTAAAAAAACAAAATAGGTGAAACATTTTGAACCACAAATTTTATACGAAGACAATCATTTGATAGCTATCAACAAGCCTGCTGGAATGCTTGTGCAAGGCGATAAAACAGGTGATATGCCTTTGAGTGAACTCATGAAAGCATATATTAAAGTGAAACACAACAAACCTGGCAAAGTTTTTTTGGGTGTAACACATCGCATAGACCGCCCTGTTTCTGGCGTATTGTTGTTTGCACGCACTAGCAAAGCTTTGAGTCGCCTCAATGAGATGTTTCGCAAAAAAGATATTCAAAAGACCTATTGGGCCGTTGTGGGCCAGCTTCCAGCTATCGAAAATGGCACTTTGGAACATTATTTGATTAAAGACCAAGCAAGAAACAAGTCGAAAGCTTATAAAACAGAGCGAAAAAATACGAAACATGCTGTTTTGAATTATAGCTTATTGCAAGCTTCGCAAAAATACTATTTGCTGGAGGTACTGCCCAAAACAGGACGACATCATCAAATTAGAGTGCAGCTTGCTGCTATGAAATGTCCTATAAAAGGCGATATTAAATATGGCTTCAATCGCACCAACAAAGATGCTTCTATTCATTTGCACGCCAGAAAAATTAGCTTTACACATCCTGTCAAGAAAACACCTATCACCATTACAGCAAGTGTGCCACAAGAAGATACGCTTTGGAAATTTTTTGAACAGCAATCGACGAAGTAAATAATTGGACTAAAAAAATAAGCAGCTTTTCAGCAAGCTTGCTTATATAAAAGCCATCTAGTTGTGTAATTGTCTTACGAAATATATAACTTTGGCCACATTATAAAAAAATCTTTTTTTGATAAAAAATAACGACGCATGCTATGGAAATTTTGGCAGAAAAATCTATACCGTGAGCGTTATGATAAAAAAACTTAAATGGAACTGTTAATTATCTTGGTGTTTGTAGTAGGTTATCTACTCATCACCCTCGAACACTCGCTGCATATCGACAAAGCAGCACCTGCCTTGCTCTTAGGCGTTCTGACGTGGGCAATCTTCTCAGTATGGACTGGCGACCACCACCATGTAGAAGAAGAATTGTTTCATCATCTTCCCGAAATTGTCAATATCCTGTTTTTCCTCCTCGGTGCTATGACCATCGTTGAACTCATTGATATTCACGATGGCTTTCACGTCATCACAAGTCGAATAGTGACGAGAGAAAAAGTAAAACTACTTTGGATTGTTTGTATCTTGACATTCTTTATGTCGGCTGCTCTCGACAACTTAACTACAGCTATCGTAATGGCTTCTTTGCTCCGAAAACTTATTCCTGGCGACCGAACTGCTCGTTTGCTGTTTGCAGGTATGATTATTATTTCGGCAAATGCTGGTGGTGCGTGGTCTCCTATTGGCGATGTAACAACTACGATGCTTTGGATTGGCGATTGCATTAGCACAACTACCGTTATTGGGCAGCTTATTATTCCTAGTTTGGTATGTATGTTTGTGCCATTGATAGTGATTAGCCGTCGTTTCAAAGGTTCTTTTGCTCCTTTGGAGTTCAAAACAAGTTATAGAACTACGAAAGGTGAGCGTATGTTGGTTTTAATGGCTGGTGTAGCTTGTCTTATTTTCGTACCTATTTTCAAAACCGTAACACATTTGCCTCCTTTTATGGGTATGTTTTTTGGCGTTGGTGTGATGTGGACTTTGACAGAGCTATTGCACAAAGGCAAAACATTGGAAGAAAAATCAAACTACTCTGTGTTGCATGCACTCACAAAAATTGATACTCCGAGTATTTTGTTTTTCTTTGGTATCTTAGCTGGTGTAGCTTGTTTATCTTCTATCGGCGTGATGAAAGAATTGGCTGTTTGGCTCGATGCCAACCTTAGCAACCGTGATGTTGTGGTTATGTTTATCGGTATGTTCTCATCTGTGGTAGATAATGTGCCTTTGGTGGCAGCTTCTATGAAAATGTATGATGTAGTTACGCCAGAAATGATTGCAGCAGGTGCTTCGGCAAACGAGGTAGGCTATTTTGCGATGAACGGTAAATTCTGGGAATTTTTGGCTTACTGTGCAGGAACAGGCGGAAGTATGCTTATCATTGGTTCGGCAGCAGGTGTAGCTATTATGGGTATCGAAAGAATAGAATTTTTCTGGTATATGAAAAACTTTACTTTCCTTGCTTTACTCGGTTATATAGCTGGTGCAGTGACTTATTTGTTAATGTACCCTTTCACACATGCAAGCAGTCCGTTGTATGATATGATTATGTTACCTATTTTCTTTTAGAGAAAAAAAATGAGTACAAAACTATATAAAGCCTTGAAGATTATTGAAATCTTCAAGGCTTTATCTTTGTAAGGAACGTGACTAACAAGTGTTGCATTAAGTACACTGTAATTTAAGTAATTGGTATTTTAGCCTTTTTATTCCATATTATTTTATTCAAAAAAAACAACAACTCTCGCCGTTGCTGTGTGTTATCACCAACAACTAAAAGGGTAAATAGCGTATTTTAAAGCTCATTTTTTCGTAACAACTTGTTGGTGTTATCACCAACAAGGGCGTGTCGTTCTTTTTTAATATTTAGGTGGCAGGCACTTTTAAAGTGCCTGCCACCTAAGATTTGCTTTTTATTTCACAACAATAACATTTTGTGAATAAGGTTTATTATCGAAAACAAAAAACTCACACTGGTATATATTTGTTACACTTATTGTTTTTCTATTCCTAAATCAGCTCAATTGCATATGAAAGTCAAACTTCAATTTAAGTGATTGTTTAAATATTTTTCGGTATTCAAAAGCGAGTCAATACTTTATTTTTTTAATGTTTTGAATGGCTTTTTTGACCAAAAATTTATCTTTTAAAAAAAACTCCTCAACATTTGCAATGTTTTATTACATTTTTTTTTCTACCAAAAAAGAGCATAAATAACAGCCAACATACCGCAAACCAGAATGCTAGAAAAATTGAAAATAGCATCGGTTTTGAACAAACCATTATCTACATCAATAGCTTTCGCATCGTCTGATTGATTTTCTTTCAGAGAAATAGTAACAATAACAGCCGACAAAGCTAAAAAGCAAAGTCCCATTCTATCTATAAATGGCAAGCTAGGCAATCCAATTTTTAGAATAATCGACAAAGGAATCGACAATAAAACTACCCAAAAAGCTGCATTTGCAGAAGTTCGTTTCCAAAATAAGCCAAACAAAAAGACGGTTACAACACCTGGACTGATAAAACCTGTATATTCTTGAATGTATTGGAAAGCTTGGTCTAAGTTGCCCAAAAGCGGTGCAACAATTACGCCTAAAAGCAAAGCTGCCGCTGCCGACATTTTACCTACTTTCACAAGTTGTTCATCATTGGCAGTCTTGTTGATATAAGGTTTGTAAATGTCTAGCGTAAAAATCGTTGTTGTGCTGTTTACCATCGAACTCAAAGATGAGCCAATAGCGGCAATCAGAGCGGCAAAAGCCAAACCTTTGAAGCCCGTAGAAACAAAATTGTTCAACACCCAAGGATAGGCTTCGTCTGGCTTTGCGATGTCAGCATTTAGCACAAAAGCCGCAATGCCTGGAAGCACAACGATAATTGGTAACAAAACTTTTAGAAAAGCAGCAAAAGCAACACCCCATTGAGCTTCTCGTAGGCTTTTGGCCGCCAAAGCACGCTGAATGATGTACTGATTTGTTCCCCAATAATAGATATTTGCAATCCACATTCCACCAATCAAAACGCTAAGACCAGGCAATAAATCATAAGCCGATTTCATTTCGCCTGTCGTAATGTCTTTATACATCACATCTTTCGTAAAAATCATATCGAATTTTTCGGGTGCTTTTTCTAGCAAAATTTGCATACCTGCCCAAACGCCATTGCTTGCACTTACGGCATCTAACACAAAGTAACTAGCCATCAAACCACCAAAAATTAGAACGACAACCTGCACTACATCTGTCCAAACCACCGCTTTTAGACCACCAAAAATAGAAAAACTAGCCGCAAACAAGGCTAAACCAATAATGGCATATATCGAGTTGATGCCCATAATGTTTTCGACAGCCAAGCCACCGAGATACAATACCGATGTGATATTGACGAAGACAAACAAAAAGACCCAAAAAATTGCTAATCCTGTTCGCACTCTTGCATCGAAACGCTGTTCGAGAAACTGTGGCATGGTGTAAATGCCTTTTTTGAGGAAAATAGGTAAGAAAAATTTGGCTACGATGAGTAATGTTGCGGCGGCCATGAGTTCGTAAGAGGCTATCGCAAAACCAATAGCATAGCCAGAACCAGACATACCGATAAATTGCTCGGCAGATATATTGGAAGCAATGAGCGAACCACCAACTGCCCACCAAGGCAAGGCTTTGCTCGCTAAAAAATAATCTTGAGCAGTATCGTTTTTCCCTTTTCGAGAAAGCCATATACCAAACCCTACCATCATGAGCAAATAGCCCACAAAGATGCTATAATCTAGTGTAGAAAATTCCATATTAATTTTTTTTTATTATGATAAATATCAAACACTAACTAATATAGCTTGTCTTGGTTACTAACGCATTGAAAATGAGTGTGTTAGCTTCCATAAAGGAGCAATTTATTTTTAATGTTTGACTAAATGTAGGCTGTATGCTTGAGAAATTTGATTTTTTCAGAAAATGTAAATGTTAGAAGTAATATTTGTTTTATACTTACAAACCAAATATTATTTTTTGATTTTGTTTTCGCAAGTTAAAAAATAACATGGAATAATTATGCCTAATAAGAGGATTAAAATATGCTTTAGTTTCTTGAAAATGTCATTAGACCTGTTACTCTATAAAACTATTGATTATCAGTAGCTTATAAATGTTC
>JBMZCV010000151.1:0-12257 GCA_049613665.1 Chitinophagales bacterium
TTGATTTTCTGACGATAAGAAATAAAAATTATCTATTTCTTGTTATAAAAATGAATACCCAAATTGTCAGAGAACTAATACTTTTTAAGTACCAAGTACTATTTAATAAAGCATTCGTTTAGTGGCTAAAGCATTGACATTCAAGGTGTTATCTTGTTCTGAAATGCCAAAAAACTTCTGAACGACTACTTAATTGGCACATAATTTGAAAAGATATAGACAAAGGCTTCCTAATAATTATGATGAATGTCAAGCGCTAATAATCTTTTCAACTAAATCACAGCATTATTTTTTATGAAAAATCAAAGCAAAGTAAAGTCGCTCTTTATTTTATTTTTTGCCGTTTTTCTTTTGTTTAGCTTTGCCTGCAATAGCAACGACAAACGAATTGTGGGCAAATGGGAGCGATTTGATGATGAATCTGCTGGCACAAGGTTGCTGGTAACAAGTATAGGAAGTAGCTTTCAGGGTGAGGTAATAAATGTAGAAGGTTTATTATCTGAATTAGGTTTTGAAACAAGCGATATAAAATGGAAACACATTAAGTTTCAGGATAATAACATTTATGCAGGCCAAGATTTGCAAAAAGCTGTTAATCAGAAGGGAGAAGTGGCTTATTCCGAATATATTGATATTAAAATTAAGCTTATTTCGGAAGATATACTGCATGTTTCAGAAAAAAAAGATAAGACCAACACTGATGTACAGCAGCAAAAATGGCGACGTGTGAAGTAGTGTGTTATTTGGCGTTTAGTGTACTACAATTTAAGCTTTTCAGGGCTTAAAAAAACTGTCATGTCTAAGCTAATTTAAAGCTTTTCATTTCAACAACAAGAAAGTAATCACATATTTTTATAGCCAAAAGATACCAATATAAACAATTATAGACTCTTATTGTCAGCTATTCTCGCTTTGAAATAAAATAAATATTATAAAAAAATATCTGCTTGTTTTTCTGTGTCAGCAATTAGTTTTTAAGGCCTTTTTTATCAAAAGCTTAAACATACTATTTTTTTTAGGCTAAGAAGACCAATATTTCCTATTTTTATAGCCTTTTGAACTGAAAAATAGCATGTTTCCCCTATCGAAAAAAGTTTCTTTTGTTAAACCGAGAATAGCTGTCTTATTGTTTTAGAAATGACATATTTTAAAGATATGTCATTTCTCATATTTTGATATGAAAAAAAATAATTTGCACTAGCATGTTTAAAAATTAATCTAAAATTGGGTATCGTTCAAATATTTGATTTTCATCAAAAAGTTTGCGATAGGTGATATGTGTTTTATAAACCGTTGCTCCTAAATTGTGTACTACTTTGAGCATTTTTGGGTTGAAATCGCCAATCCAAGTCATTTCAATATCTTTATACAAAAAACTATTTTGTCCAATCCTTAGCATATTGTAGGCAGCCGTAATCAAAGCACCTTCAATGCCTTTGCCATGATATTCGGGTGCAACACCAAAAATAACTCCAAACATTCGGTCAGATTTTTGCGTTTTTAGCATATACCAAAACTTTAGTTTCGACCAAAGGTTAAAATTGCCATTGAGGTGCTTCACTATTTGGTTGAGTTCTGGCAAGCAAACAAAAAATGCAATTGGCTCATCTTTGTAATAGCCAAAATAAATAATACGCTCATCAATGACTGGCTTCATACCATTGATAATAGCTGCTGCTTGTCGCTCGCTCATTTCCTTAAACCCCTTGTGTTTACTTCCCCAAGCTTTGTTATATACGGTGCGAAAATCTTTGATGAGCTGCGGAATATTTTTTTTTCGTATATGCTCGAACCGAAAATTTGGATTTGCGAAAGCTGCTTCTGCTTTTATTTTAAATTTTTTGTGCAAAGTAGTTCCAACGCTTCTGTAATAAGTGTATTGCTTGAAATAGCACTGAAAGCCATACTGCTCGAATAGATTTTTATAGTAAGGTGGATTGTAATTCATGCAATAAGCTGGCGGCATAAAACCATCTACCAACAATCCCCACCATTGGTTTCGCTCGCCAAAATTGATAGGGCCGTCCATAGCTTGCATACCTTTTTCACTCAACCAATTGCGTGCAGTATCAAACAACATGTTGGCAGTTTTTTGCTCATTGATGCACTCAAAAAATCCCATACCACCACAAGGAATTTTGCTTGAAAATGAATTGTTTGGGTCAATAAAAGCAGCAATACGACCAATACAACGGCCGCCTTCGTCTTGCAATATCCAACGAATAGCCTCACCGCCTTTGCGAAACTTCCGATTTTTTTCCTTATCAAAAACCCGCTCTATATCAGGTTGTAGAGGGCAGATAAAGTTAGGGTCATTGCGATATAACTCTTTAGGTAGCTCAAAAAATGCTTGACGGCTTGCCGAATTGTTTACTTCTAATAGTTTCATGAAAGACAAAGTAAGAAATGTATCTCATTTTTTTGATGTTTTTTTCTAAAAACTATTAAATTTCTTGGTTCTCCAACAATTTGGGTATTTTAGTTAGATAACATTCAGTTGTTTAATCTTTGATATTCAAAAACAAGCAAGTTACCTTAATTCAATTTGGCACTCAACAATTCAATCAATTGATAGGGAATAGTGATGGTGCGAGAATCTCCGCTTTCTTTCGATTCAAATAGATGAAATTTGCCTTTATAAAACCAATAAAAATTGAGTGTAATAGGGCCTTCATCGTTGCGGTAGATATTTTCGGTAGCAGGGGCCATAATGCTAATTGATTTCATGACGGTATTGCCATTGATAGGGTGCAACAAAACAGCTCCTTTTGATGGTATGGAAATAACAGTACCGAAAATGCCAATGTGTTCTTTGCAGTTTTTTCTAAAATCTACGATGTACGAAACCGCATAATCTCGCTCAAAACAGTGAGATATGGTGATATTTTCGATAGTACGGCTTTCTATCGGCAATTTTTCGTATTTATTGGCGATATTTTCTTTCGCAATTTCAAATAATTCTTCGAGGGTAGTTGTCCATTTTTTAGTATTTTCTCGGTTGAGAGTCGCAAATTTATTGGGCAAATCGACACACAGCAAAGAAATTGTGCCTTTAAAATCGACACGGCTAATGAGTTGTTCCTTATAGTTTTTGCCAAATTGCGACACTATATCTTTGGGATAGATGCGTATGGTCAGATGATTTTTTATTTTTTCAAAATCATTGAGTTGCTCTACTAGCTCTTCTACTTTTTCGAGTTTTCCGAAATGCTCCGACACCAAAGCGGGCCAATCCTCTTTTTCGTGCATAGCCATCACTCGAATGAGCGTATCTAAACCTTTCTGAATTTCGCCCATATTAGTATCTGTTTTATCTACGATATGGTCATTTTCAAAGACAAATGTTTTATTGTTATTTTTAGCATATTTCAAAATATATCGTATAAACCAATTGAAATCTGCTTGATTAATCAAGTGTTCGAAACGCTTGGGAATGTCGTAATTTATATTTTCTGGTGGTTGTGACATTTTTTTTATTTTTGTGAAGAAAAGACCAACTTGCTTTAAGTGCCAAGCAATATTTATTTGTACCTACTGTTTTTGATGCTCACGCTTTTAAAAAATCAGCGTTTTAGCTTCCAACATTTGGAATTTAACACTATTCCGCTACTTAGAGTCTGTTTAAATATTATTTTTTGGCTTAAAGAAAGCTTCTTTTCAGAAAAAAGCAAATACTAAACAGTTTCTTATTACAAGATACGAATTTTTGGGAATAAAAATTCTCTTTTTATGTAAAAAAAACGGTATTTTGGCCACATGATAATTTATAATGTAACCGTAAAAATAGACCGTTCTATTCAAGTAGATTGGCTAAATTGGATGATAGAAAAACATATTCCTGCTGTGATGCAAACTAATTTGTTTCAAAATCATCAGATTTGCCGCTTGCTGGAACAAAACGAAAGCGATGGTATTAGTTATGCTATTCGATATGAGTGCGAAAATATGACTGACTTTTTCACTTATCAAAAAGAGTTTGCTCCTGCTCTGCAAGCCGAACATGTTGCTCGATACAAAGATAGGTTTGTGGCTTTTCGCACTTTGATGCGTGTGATTGAATAAGAAGCTGTTTAGGTAGTCATTCAGTAGTTTTTGGGTATTTCAGAACAAAATAACATCTTGATTGTCAATGTGTTAGCCACTAAACGAATGCTTTATCAGCCGTTTCCGCTTTGAAGCTATTATGACAAAACTTATTTAATAGTTATTTTGTATGTTTTAAAAAATATTATATAGTCTTGTCCTTATGTCTTTCAGGCAGTCCGCTTTTCGGCTGTTGTTAAGCATATTTTTAACTTGTTTACTCGATTTTTTCGAAAAAACAAATACTTTTTCAAAATCGCTCGGCACCCGTTTCTGTACTTAACGCTTTTTTTGCACCAAAAGACTAATTTTTAAAAGGTCAATCTTTTTGATTTTCTGACGACACTTTTATATATTAAATACAAAACAATATTAAAATGCAATGTTTTATTGCAAACTGTTAATTCTCATTAAAACATCAAAGCGGAAATGGCTGATGCTTTATTAAACAGTGCTTGGTGCTTAAATCTTGTAGAAAAAACGCTTTTTTTATTGATGCTATTGTTTTTGTTGCAAGAAATATATATCTTTGTGTACTTTAAGTATAGCAATACAAAAATTTGGGGGATTAGCTCAGTTGGCTAGAGCGTTTGACTGGCAGTCAAGAGGCCACCGGTTCGAATCCGGTATTCTCCACTTTATATGATAAATAACTCTTTGATTTATTTCAAAGAGTTATTTTTTTTTGTCCCAAAATCTGCTAAATATCTATTTTTTGAAAGCAAATACGAAAAGACAGTTTCATGCAAGGTCTTCTCTACAATTTTATTTTTCACAAAAAAAAACAGCCAACAAAAGAAATATATCTTTTTATCGGCTGCTTTGTTTATTTTTATCTTACAAAATTTTCTATTCAGACTGCTGCTTATCTTCTGACTTCAATAGAACCAGTATAGCGTAAACGAGCGTTGTTTGGTTCAAGTGATAAAATGTAGAAATATGTACCATCTGCTACATCTTGTCCGTTGGTGTACCATGTTCCGTCCCACGCATCTCCGTTTGTATAGCCTACTTTTCGGTAAACGACATCTCCCCAACGGTTGAAAATCAACATTTCTGGCTCTATGTTTTCTATTGTAGAGAAACATTCTCCGATGAAATCTAGGTTTTCGATTTGATAAGTATCGTTGATATTATCGCTATTTGGAGAAAACCCTTCTGCAAAAACCAATTCACATTCTACTGGCAAGTTTATCGTAATAATAACTTGTGCCGTGTCGCAAATTGTACCGCCTTCGGTAGCTACACACAATTCGTATAAGAAAGTGTCAGCTTCTGCAAAGCTATCAAATGGGTCGTAAGTGACTGAAACATCTTGCGTTTCATCACTATTTACTGTTACAGTTCCATTTGTAGGGTCTGAAACAATTGTAATTGTCACCACACCACTATCATCATAAATATCGTTTGCCAATACGTCTATTTCGATTGGTTCGGTATTGTCCGTTTCTTCAAAGTCGTCGATGGCTTCAAAGTCGTCGCATTCTATCGTGATAACTACTAAGCCTGTATCTGTCAAACCTTCGGCATCTGCAATAACATAAGTAAAACTGTCTATTCCACAGAAATCTTGGTTTGGCACATAAGTTATTGTCGTATCTTCAGGATTTATTGAAGCTGTGCCATTAGTTGGCATTTCATCAAGTCCTACCAAAGTAACTGCATCTGGATTGTCGATATCGTCTGGGTCGTAGTCGTTTGCCAATACATCAATCGTTAATACTTCATTTGGTGTTCCTGTTACACTATCTGTTACTGCCACAGGGCCGTTGCTGCTGATTGTAATAGTTACATAAGCGGTATCGCACAATATCGGTGTTCCATCATCACAAATAACGTATGAGAAATAATCTATTTCATCGCAACCAATTCCTGGAGTGTAAGTTACCGTATTATCATCGTTCAATTCTACATTACCACAAGGTTCTGACAAGAATGTAATTTCGATATTATCGCCATCTTCGTCATAGTCATTTTCGAGTATATCAATGATAATTGACGCAAATGGTGCTGTTGTTTCTTCATCATCTACTGCAACTGGCGGTGTGTTGCTCAACTCGCCACCGCAAACATTAATCGTAACTGTTGCTTCGCTCGATAATGCACCATCTTCGCAATTGTCGAAAATAGTGTATGTAAATACTGCAATGCCTTCAAAACCATTTGGATTGTAGATAAATGTGCTATCAGAAGCTAAAATAACTTCGCCATTTTCAGGTTGTTCAAAGCTAGTGATAATCAATTCATCGCCACAGAATGGGTCGTTGTCGTTTAGCAATACATTTACTTCGATAGTTTCGGTTGTATCAGTTGGACATTCCATAATAAACATATCGTTTACTGCATTTGGTGCAACATTCAATACGGTATCTGGCAAGATAATAATGGTTACAAGTGTCGTTTCGCAATTTCCATAGACATCGCAAACCTCATAGGTGAAATAGTCAGTCGTATCGCTCACGCCAGCATTTGGTTGATAAACAAACTCTGTTTCTCCTTCAACAATAATCTGCCCTAAGTTTGGCTCATCTACTATTTGTGGTTCACTCAAACCGTTTCCTGTATCATTTGCTAATACATCAATTGTAACAGGTGTTTCTGGTGCTGTAGTCGCTATATCTGGCTGAACGATTAAAGTATCTTGCGGTGCAATATGAATAAAAATGTAAGACGTATCGCAAAGCATTGGTGTTCCATCATCGCAAATAATGTATGTGATGAAGTCTTCCTCGTCACATTCTTCGCCTTCTGGTGTTGTATAAGTGATAAATTCATCACCTAATGTCCATTCTGCCGTTCCAGCAGGGTCTGAAATGAAGATAATCATAATTTCATCTTCGTTAGGATCTGTATCATTGTCCATTGGATATATTTCAATGGTTGCACCACATGTTGCATCAATATGGTCTTCTAGTGCCACAGGGAAATCATTTGGATTTTCGTCGCCCAAACCTACTGCAATCACTACAATAGCTGTTGAGGTTAATGGTTCATCTGGGCAGTTATCCGTAATCGTATAACTAAACTCATCTGTTCCTATAAAATCTTCATCTGGTGTGTAAATAAAACCTGTACCCTCTGCATTTAATTCTACTGTACCATTTCCTACACTTATTGCATCAAAATCAATGATTTCTAAGCCATCTTCACAGAATGGGTCGTTGTCGTTTGCTAAGGCATCAATTTCAACATCTACATTTTCTTCTGTTGTCGCCATATCGTTTACTGCATTTGGTGCAATATTTAAAACAGTATCTGGCAATACAATAATAGTTACAAGTGTTGTGTCGCAATTGTCTAAGTCTTCTGCTTCGCAAATCACATAAGTGAAATAATCTGTTCCGATAAACTCATTGTCTGGCGTGTAAGTCACGATTCCATCTGCTGTAAAAGTAGTTACTTCGCCATTTTCTGGCTGCACAATAATACCAATTAAAACAGGTTCTTCGCCAATGTCATTTGCTAATACATCAATTTGAACAGGTGTGTCGATAGATGTAAATGCAATATCTGGTTGAGCATCAAGGCTGTCGCTTGGCAAAATAGTAATCGTTACATAAGCTGTATCGCAAAGTGCTGGCGTTCCATCGTCGCAAATAATGTATGAGAAGAAATCAGTCTCTCCACAGTCTTCTTCGCCTGTTGTGTAACTTACGGTGAAATCATCTTCTAAAGTTGCAGTACCGCAAGGCTCTGAAATGAAAGTAACTGTCAATTCGTCGCCATCTGGATCAATGTCATTTTCAAGAATATCAATTGAGATAGTTTCGCCTGCTACAACTATTCCTGCGTCATCAACTGCAAGAGGATATTGATTTGGCAATTCGCCTAAGCCAACGCTAATCGCAACCGTAGCAGTATCACACAATACATCGTCTTCAAAGTCATCGCAAATTACATAAGTAAATACATCTATTCCAATAAAGTCAGGGTCTGGCGTGTAAATCAATGCTGTACCATCTTCATTTAACTCTACTGTTCCATTAAATTGCGTTTCTTCGTCAAAGTCTGTAATAATAATTGTCGTGCCGCCGAATGGGTCATTGTCATTTGCCAATACATCAATTTCAATTTGTGTATCAATAGGCGTTTCGGCCATATCATTTACTGCATTTGGTGGCAAATTGTTGATGGTGTCTGGCATAACTACTACTGTTACTAGCGTAATGTCGCAATTATCGCCTGTTGCATCACATATTTCATACTCAAAATAATCTGTTCCAACAAAACCTTCCTCTGGTGTATAAATCGCAATTCCTGTTTCTAAATCGCCTGTTACTGTACCATAAACTGGCTCGCTAATCAAAGCAGTAACTGTAATTCCTGTTCCAAAGTCATTGTCTAAAACAGAAATTTCAACAGGCGTTTCTTCAGTAGTAAATGCAATATCGGGTTGAGCATCTACCAAAGCACCTACAACATTAATCGTTACATAAGCAGTATCACACAATGAAGGCGTGCCATTGTCGCAAATTTCGTATATGAAATATGTTTCGCCTGCGAAGTCTTCATCTGGCGTAAATACATGGCAAGTGTCAGTTGGCTCTAATGTGCCACCAATTGGTTCTATCAAAATATTTACTGTTAAGTCATCGCCATCTGGGTCTGTGTCATTTCCTAAAACGCAAATCTCAACAGGCGTGTTTTCAGTTGTTGTTGCTTCATCGTTAGCAGCTATTGGATGTTGATTTAAACATTCGGCTGTGCCAACGCCTACTGCTACATAAGCTGTATCACACAATGCTGACGTTGCATCGTCGCAAACTTCGTAAGCAAAAATCGTACAACCTTCAAAGTCTTCATTTGGCGTAAATATCACGGTTAAACCATTGTCGCTAATCGTTACATCTCCATCTTCTGGCTGTTCAATAATTTGAGTTATTGTTATTGGGTCGCCATTAGGGTCAGTATCATTGTTCAATACGTCAATTTCAATTGGTGTATTAATATCTGTTACTGCTACATCATTTCCTGCAAGAGGCGGTAGGTTTTCAGTATTTTCATCTAAAACATTGATACCTGCAATAGTCATATCACAATTTCCTGCACAGTCGCATACTTCATAGAAGAAATAATCATAGCCTACAAAACCATCATTTGGCATATAAGTAACTGTACCATCGTTGTTTAATTCTGCTGTACCATTCAATGGCTGTTCTGTAATACTTGTTACTTCGCCTTGTACTGCCTCATCATTTGCAATAACATCAATAATTATGCTTTCGTTTTCGTTTGCAAAAACAGCATCAGGATTAGCAATAGCTTCCTCTAATACATTGATAACAACAGTAGCCGTATCGCAAAGTGCATTTGGGTCGCAAATGACATAGAAGAAAGTATCTATTCCTGTAAATTCAAGTGGTGGCAAATAAGCTGTAACAGTTACATCATCAGGGTCGGCTAGAAGCTGTCCAAATTGTGGCGTGCCAAATGTCAAGGTCAATTCTTCACCGTTAGGTTCTGTATCATTTTCTAATACTTGAATTTCTACCGCTCCATTCATAGCAACACAAACGGTGTCATTAATAGCACTTGGCCCTTGTGGAATAGTATCTGTAACGGTAATGCTTACATAAGCTGTATCGCAAAGAATAGGCAAACCATTGTCGCAAATAATGTAAGTGAAATAATCTGTATAAGTGCCATTGTCGGTACAAGGCGTATAAGTAATTTCGTCATTGGCTTCAATTTCTACCGTTCCACAAATAGGTTCTGAACCAATAAATACTGTTAGTTCATCGCCATCTGGGTCGCTGTCATTTCCTAAAACATTTATCGTGATATTGTCGCCTACTGTCACACTAGCTGTATCATTTACTGCAATTGGGTATTCATTTGGAAATTCTCCGATACCTACCGCAATAGCTACAATAGCTGTATCGCATAATGATGGCGTTGCATCGTCGCAAACGATATAAGAGAAGGTATCTACGCCTACAAAACTTTCGTTTGGTGTATAAACAATCGTACCATCTACAATTTCTGCTGTACCATTTTCAGGCTGCTCCAAAATATCTTGGATAGTTAAAACACCATTTTCTGGGTCGCTATCATTTGCCAATACTGGAATAATTACGCTTTCATTCATTGTTGTTTCTGCAATATCATTGTTTGCCGTAGGTGCTAAGTTTTCAGCGTCTTCTGGCAATACTGTTACTGCTACAATGGTTTCATCGCAACCACTTGTAGGACTACATACTTCATAGAAGAAATAGGTTGTTCCAACAAAACCTGGTGTTGGCGTGAAAATAAACATATCTACTCCATCAATGTTAATTACATCAACTGTTCCATCTGTTGGCTGTGTATAAGTATTGATAAATAAATCAACACCGATATCGTTTGACAATACATCAATTGTAACATCTGTATTAAATGGCGTTTGTGCAATGTCTGGTTCTGCAATGACTAAATCGCCTGCAATAATTGTAATATTTACGGTAGCTGTATCGCAAGCCAAAGCATCTGCTGGACATTCTGGGTCGCAAACGATATAGGTCAATTCGTCTTCTCCCAAATAATCGGCATCAGCGGTATAAACAACTTCATTGATGTCGTTTAGCGTAGCTGTACCATGTTGTGGTTCAGCATCAATAATGACAATCATATCCTCCAACGGATTGCAAATACCTAAGTCGTTTGCCAATACATCTATGTCATTTGTTGAACCTGCTGCAACGGTTGCCATATCATCATAAGCCATTGGTGCTGCACAACCGATAAACGAATAAACAATACTTGTATCGCAAATTCCTGCCGCATTGCAGCCGACAATGACTAAAGAATCTTGTCCGAAAGCACCAGGAAGTGGGGTATATTCTACACAACCATTTTCCAATAAAGTAATGCTACAATTAAACATTGTTGTAACAGACTCGATAGTAAGACCAGCTAAGTCATCTATTTCGCAAAACTCTGGGCAAACAACAGTTGTTACGAAAGGCTCGGCACATACTTCTTGTGGGCCAGTACAAGGTGTTGGTTCAACAGGGCAAGTCACAATGACCATTCCTTCTGCACAAAGTGGGGTTTCTAAGTTGTTGTCGCAAATCTGATATAAGAAAGTATCAACAGGGTGTTCTAAATTAGGTGTATAACACAACAAGTTACCTTCTATACTAACACTTCCATAAGTTGGCGGCCAAAAAGCTGTAATACTAATTTCGTCATTCAAGTTAGGGTCATAGTCATTTGCCATCACATCAATGCAAATTGTTTCACAATCTTCATTTGAAATATAATCAATATTTGCAACAGGTGCTTGGTTGTCAGTTCCATTACAATCTTCTGTCACTAAAATTTCTATCAAAATAGTATCACACAAGCCTGTATTGTCGCAACCAATAATTTCGATAATATCGCCGCCCACAAAACCAGGAAGCGGTGTATATTGTATGCAATTTTGTCCAATTTCATTTTGACCATCAAAAATTTGTAAGCCACAATCAAAAGTAGTGTGTGCTGATGTCACTTCAACGCCTTCACCCAAATTGCAAAACTCTACACAAGCAATTACTTCTTCCATGAAACCAGTACAATAGAATGTTTGATTTTCGCAAAGTACATCACTTATCATTATTGTTACAGTTGCTTCATCACATATATCATTGCTATCGCAAATAGTATAAGTATATGTTACAACTCCTGTATATCCTGCTGTTGGAGTAAAAATAAATGCTGTTCCTTCATCATTCAAAGCAACTGTTCCTCCAATAGCTGGTTGTGTAAAGCTTGTAATGCTGAATGGTTCATTATTAGAATGCGTATCATTTGCCATCACATCAATTTCCAATTGCGTTGCATCATTATTCATCAAAGCATTATCATCGTTTGCTACGATAAATACGCCACCACAATTTTCGCTAATGCTAATATTTATCAAAATAGTTTCGCAGTTGCCTACATTGTCACAACCTGTCACTTGAATAATATCATTGCTTAAAAAGCCACTCAATGATTGATAGCTAATACAGTTGTCTGCTAGAATTTCGATATTTGCTTCAAAAGTTGTATTTACTTCCTCAATACTTGCCGAACTATTTAGCGTACAGAAATCAATGCAAAGGTCTATTGCTGTTTCTGGAGCAACGCAAATATTGTCTGGATTAAAGCAAGGTTCGCCATCGCCTACTACTAAAGTAACTGTCGCTGTATCGAAACCACCATTTCCATCT
>JBMZCV010000152.1:0-12187 GCA_049613665.1 Chitinophagales bacterium
CTAGCCAAAAGGGACTACACGAAAGATATAATTTCTTCCTTATGTTATCTTTGCATCACCCAAATTGTCAAAGAACCATATTTTTTTAATATGTAAAACTTATTATTTTGTCATTTCTTACAAAAAATAGGGCAAACGTTTATAAAAAAACACCGTGAAATTCGACACCCCACATTCAAGGTATTATCTTGTTTTGCAATGCCCAAACTTTTGAGCAACTACTTAATAAACTATCACAACATCAAATAACTCTAAACAAAAAAAAGATGCTATCATTGCTGATAACATCTTTTGAAAACAGAACACTAAACAAAAAACTGAACTGTTTACTACACTAATTCACTTAAACAAAAAACTTCACTTTTTATATTTGATAAAATGCTTCTCAAGTATTTAAAAAGCCTTTATTGAAACCTAACTATAAAGCAAGACTCCAAAAAAAGGTTTATTCCTTAAAAAAAAACGATATTTTTTACTTTATTTTCCATCTTTTTTTAATTAAACAAAATTTTATACATTTTTTGCTGTTTAAAAGTAAAATATGTATGATTTATTAGTGAAATTTGATAAAAAACAATGTTTTAATTTTATCTTTTCGCAAAAAAAAAATTACACAGTCTAACTTAAATTTTTTTTTATCGTTTTTACTAAATAATGCCTCATAACTTTCTTAAATTAGCCAATATTCTTTTTATATTTTAGCAAAAAAAATTATGTTTCAACAACAACAACGTATTATAGAAAATGCGTGGCAAGATAGACAATTGTTAAAGACAACAGAAGTACAAAACTGTATTCATAACATTATAGAACTTTTGGACAAAGGACAATTGAGAGTCGCTGCTCCTCAAGAAGATGGCAGTTGGAAAGTAAATGATTGGGTGAAAAAAGCCGTTATTATGTATTTTCCGATAGCAAAAATGGAAACGATAAAAGTTGGCCCTTTTGAATTTCACGATAAAATACCTTTAAAGCAAAATTATGCCGATTTAGGCGTAAGAGTTGTACCACACGGCATTGCTCGGCATGGTGCTTTTGTGGCAAAAGGTGTGATTATGATGCCTTCTTATGTCAATATCGGTGCTTATGTCGATAGTGGCACAATGGTAGATACTTGGGCAACGGTGGGTTCTTGTGCTCAAATAGGAAAAAATGTGCATTTGAGTGGTGGCGTTGGCATTGGCGGCGTGCTTGAGCCTGTGCAAGCGAGTCCTGTTATTATTGAGGACAATTGTTTTATCGGCTCTCGTTGCATTGTGGTAGAGGGCGTAAGAGTTTGTGAGGAAGCAGTATTGGGGGCAAATGTTGTTATCACACAATCAACAAAAATTATAGATGTAAGTGGCTCAGAACCAAAACATTATAAAGCTTATGTTCCGCCTCGCTCAGTAGTGATACCAGGTACTTATACCAAAAATTTTCCAGCAGGTAGCTATCAAGTGCCTTGTGCTTTGATTATTGGACAACGAAAAGAAAGCACAGATAAAAAGGTTTCTTTAAACGAAGCCTTGCGAGATTTTAGCGTTGCCGTATAATTTTTTATTTTTAAATTTAAAGAAAATTGAAACAGTTTTTACAAAAAGAGTTCTTATTTTTTAATGTAAAATATTTTTATCTATTGCTAATAATATTTTCATACCATAATGTAAACGCTCAAAATTATGATGAAAATAAGGCCAGTTTGCAAAAACTTATAGATAATATTTTAGAAAAAGTAGAACCTAACAAAAAACCAACTTTTGGTTTAGTCATTGGCATTATTGATGGCCAAACGACTTATGAATATGCCTATGGCCAGCTTTCTGAAAAAAATAACACAAAGCCAAATCAAAACACCGTTTTTCAAATAGGTTCTATTTCTAAAGTATTTACTAGCACCATCTTAATGGGTATGGTGCAAGATAGCATTGTGCAACTCCACGATGCCATTACCGATTTTTTGCCCGATTCTTTAGCTCAACAAAATCCTTGGCTACAAAATATTACTTTAGCCCAATTGGTAACTCATACCTCTGGCTTACCAAAAACTCCCTACAATATTTCGATGACCATCATTGATAAGGAAAATCCTTATGCCAACTACCAAATTCAAGATTTATATCGCTTTTTAGGTACTTATAGACCTATTGTTGTGAAAAAAAAGAAAAAGCATACACCATTTGCTTATTCTAATCTTGGTATGGGTTTGCTAGGCCATTTGCTAGAAAATGCAGCCGCAAGTAGCTTCGATTCTTTATTATACGAGTATATTAATGCTCCTTTGAAATTGGAAAATACAAGTTTATCTTTATCAAAAAAACAACAAGAAAAACTAGCTATTGGGCATTATTTTAGCGGAAGAACTATTAATGAATTGACATACAAAACTTTATATAGCTCAGAAGGTTTATATTCTTCTTTGAACGATATGATTAAGTTTATAAAAGCAAACTTATTCATAGATAACCCAAACAATATTTTTGAACTTACTCACACACCTTTATATGACACACAAATGCGTTGGGTAAAAATGGCGTATGGCTGGTTTGTTATTTCAAAAGACCGAAAAAAAATGCCTACGGTTATCACACATAGCGGCCGAACAGGAGGATATAGCAATTATATTGCGTTTGACAAAGAACGACAAATTGGTATTGTGGTAATGTCGAATTCTGCTCATCGTATTGATGATATTGGTATCGAAATTTTTGAAATTTTGATACAAAACCGTTAAAATGTCAGTCACTTTGCTTTTATCATTTGTTTTCTTTCCAAAAAAATAGTATATTCTGTTATATCAAAACTAGCCACTATATTTATCAAACTGCTTTTTTCTTTTTTTATGCTGAGTGTCAGGCACTAAATTAAGATAGCCTGTTTGAATAGTTAACGCATTAAAAATCAAGGTGTTAGCTTCCAAAAATGAGCAATTCATTTCACTGAAAACAAAAAAATATGCTATTTAAAACAACAATTGCAAGTATTTTTACCTTTTTTATATTAGTTGTATTCAATTATCAAAATGCACATACTTATGGCGGAGCAGCTCCATCAGGCCGCACAGGAGCACCTCCAAATACGACTTCTCTTTGTGCAGGTTGTCATGGACAAGGGACTCAATCATTAACAGATGCTGTTAATCTGATGTTTGGAAGTGGCATCAATGAATATGAACTGAATGAAACGTATGATATATCATTAACAATTAGCGAAGCAGGAAAAAAGCGTTGGGGTTTTACTATGGTAGCTCGTGATAGCAACAATGATGATGTGGGAACATGGGTTGCTTCTGGCCCAAATACACAAATAAATGGTGGTGGCACACATATTGGACATGAAAATGCTCCTAATAATGTGCTCGATTCATTCACTTTCAATTTTAGCTGGATTGCTCCTTCGGAAAGTGCAGGCGACATTACGTTTTATTATAGCGTAAATGCTGCAAATGGCAATTTTTCTACAAGTGGCGATGCTTGTTATAACACTTCTTTTAGCATTAGCGAAGCCCAAAATACGCCTCAACTTAGCGTAAAAGCAAAGGTTTTTTTGGAAGGTTTTTATGAAAATGGTATGATGAAAACAAATTTGGTTGATGATAATTTGTTAGATACTGCTCAACCATTTTCTGCATTTCCGTGGGCTTATAATGGTGGCGAAACTGTCGCAAATTTTGCAAATAATATTAGTGATTGGATTTTAGTTGAACTGCGAGATGCTGAAAATCTTGATATGGTTGTGGCTCAAAAAGCGGCTTTATTGCGAAACGATGGTGTAATTTTAGATATTGATGGAAGCGAAGGGGTACTTTTCGATAATGTGCCTACTGATTCTTATTATTTGGTGGTGAGACATCGCAATCATTTAGATGTTTTGAGTAGCACAGCAGTTGCTTTGCCAAATGACAATGCCTATGATTTTACGCAAAGTGCTGATATGGCGTTTGGTGGCGAATCGCAAATTTCAAATTTAAATAATGGAAAAGTAGCTATGATTGGCGGCGATACTGATGGCAATGGCGTTATTGTTGTAGATGATTTCAATGTTTATGCCGATGAACTTTCTGCCATCAACGAATATCTCATGAGTGACTGTGATGGAGATGGTAATGTTAGCATTGCCGATTTTAATATTTATTTGCCAAACATTAGCAAAATAGGCATTTCATATATCCGATTGTAGATATTTTACATTTTTTACGAAAATAAAATGTTTTTTTTTACAAAAAATTTGCAATCACAAAAACATTGCTTATCTTTGCACTCGCTAAGATAGCATGGCCTTGTAGCTCAATTGGATAGAGCATCTGACTACGGATCAGAAGGTTAGGAGTTCGAATCTCTTCAGGGTCACTTTTCAAAGAGGTCAATTTATTGTTTATACAATAAATTGACCTTTTTTTTATTTTCGAGATAAAAATCTAGTTTTTTTTAAGCCAAAAAATAAAATTTAAACAGCCTCTGAGCGTTATAAGGTGAAAAATACTCATTTATGAAATCATCTTATTATTTTATGTTGTGTTTGTTATGCACAACAACACTTTTAGCTCAAAGTAACAACATAGAGCAAAATAACAATAGCAGTAAAAGCCAAAAGAAAAGCGTTGCTTTAGACGTTGGCATTAACAATTTGTATCATTATGGAAATGAACCTATTTATTTGTATGCAGATGTTACAGCAACGAAAGATGTGCCAAAATTAGAACGAAAGCCGCTCAATATTGCTCTGGTTATTGATAGAAGTGGTTCGATGCGACAGGATGGAAAGCTCGAAAATGTGAAAAAAGCAGCCAATTTTATTATCGACAACTTGACGAAAGACGATTATTTGTCGATTGTGGTGTATGACGATGAAATGTCGGTTTTGCGAAAAGCAGCGAAAGTGCATCGTGCTGATGGAATAAAACAAAAAGTTCAAAATGTTTCTTCTGGCGGTTCTACCAATTTGAGCGGTGGAATGTTAGAAGGTTATAAGCAGGTAAAAAGTGTTTTTAATAAGAATTATGTCAATCGTGTGTTGTTATTGTCAGATGGACTTGCTAATGAAGGCATCACAGATATTGAAAAACTCAAAAAAATAGTTTCCGAAAAAAATACGAAAGACAACATTTCAATTTCAACTTTTGGCGTTGGTGTAAATTACAACGAAAGCCTCATGACACCGTTGGCAGAACTTGGCAATGGCAATTATTATTTTATAGAAAAAGCCGATGCGATTGGCGAAATTTTCAAACGTGAGTTGGACGGTTTGTTTTCGGTTGTGGCTCAAAATGTGCGTTTGGTCATGGAGTTTCCAGACGATAAACTGAAAGTGAGCAAAGTTGTTGGAGCGACTTATATTGAAGAAGGTAATCAAATTATTGTGAAATACAATGATTTGTTTGCAGATGCTCGCCGACATATTTTAGTGAAATTTGAACCAATAGCCAATTTTAACAAAATAAAAATCACGAATACACTGACTTATCACGATGTTTTGAGTAATTATGACCGAAAAGAAGTGGTTTTGAAAACCATTGAAAAAACGAAAAACAAGAAGATATACGATGAACACAATGATACTGCAACAGCTTTTCGTGTGGCTTTTCACGATGCAAATGATGTGTTGGAAGATGCCAGCAAAGCAGTTGATAATAGAGATTATGAAAAAGCAAAAAAAATGTTGGAAGAAAATAATTGCTTTTTAGATGAATTATTTGGCGAAAACAAACCGCCAGAATATTTGCGAAAGCAATATGAAACCAATAAAAAATATTTTGAACAAATAGATAAGCTGAAAAATGCAACAGAGCAAAAGCGAAAAATGATGCAAAAAAGAGATAAAGAATCGAATTATATGCAGCGTTATTTTTAAACTTAACAGCAAACACAAAAAAGTCAAAAACAGAATCCGAAAGTCGAAAAAGCTTTCGGATTTTTTTATGTGCAAAAATCTCTACAAATAAATGTCATTTGTTTTTCGAGTTTCTATATAAAGCGTCTTATCTTTGAGCGGTTTTTTTCGCACTTATTCTAACAACAAACTAATTTGTCTTAATATGTGGTTATCGCTTGCAAAATTTGTCCTCAAACACCGTTTTACACTCACTACAATACTTCTCTTCAGCACGATTTTGATGGCTTTTTTGGCCAAAGATGTGGAAATGAACTATGAGTTTTCGCAAATTATGCCCAAAAAAGACCCTATCAATGTCGAATATCAAAATTTTAAAAAACAGTTTGGCGACGATGGCACTCGACTCATGATTGGCATACAAACCGACAAGTTTTTCGATAAAGATTTTTTTAATGATTGGTATGAAACAGGCCAACGAATACCAAAAATTGATGGTGTAACAGGTGTTTTGTCTTTGGCTCATGCTTTTGATTTGAAAAAAGATACGGCCAACAAAAATTTTGCACTCGCTCCACTCATTACGCAAAGTATGACTACGCAAGCCGCAACCGATAGCCTAAAAACAGCACTTTTTGCCTTGCCTTTTTACGATGGTTTGCTCTACAATCGAAATACAAATGCTTATATTATGGGCGTAAATATTGAAGCAGAATGGCTCGATTCAGATAAAAGGGTAGAAGTAGTCTATAATATTTTGGCAGAAACAGATGCTTTTGCCAAACGCCACAACATAGAAATGCACTACTCAGGACTTCCTTATTTGCGTACTTTTCGAGCCACTTCTTTGATGCAAGAGATGATAATGTTTATGTTTTTATCGGTTGTTGTAGCTATTGTTATTTTGTTAGTGTTGTTCAAATCGTGGCGAGTTGTGCTATTTCCGCTTGCCAATATCTTGGTCGGTATCACTTTTTCGTTGGGTTTTGTTGTGGCTTTTGGCTTCAAAATGTCTTTGCTTACTGGCTTGATTCCCTCGCTGATTGTCGTTATTAGTGTGCCAAATTCTGTATATATGTATAATAGATATTTGAAAGAAATACAAGAACATGGCGACAAAAATAAAGCTTTGGAAGCCATGCTCACAAATATCGGACAAACTATCTTTTTTGCCAACCTAACAACAGCTATTGGTTTTACGGTTTTTGCATTTATGAAAAGCGATTTGCTCTACGAATTTGGAATTATTGCTGGTTTGAGCATAGCGACATTATTCATATCATCATTAATAATTATACCTACTGTGTTGAGTGCCATGCCTGTACCTAAAATGCGACATACCAAACACCTTGAAGGTTCGCTTGCAATTAGACTCGTAAAATATTTTGAAATGCTTATTTTAAATCATCATAAAAGCATACAAATTGGAGCAGCAGCCGTATTTTTGGTTGCTCTTTTTGGCGTGAGTCAGATGCAAGTAAGAGGCTATATTTTCGATGATATGTCTTATAAATCGAAAGAATATAAAGATTTGAAATTTTTTGAAAAGAATTTTAATGGCGTGTTACCTTTCGATATTTTGATAGATACCAACAAAAAGCAAGGAGTTACAAAGCTTTCAAATTTGAAAAGAATAGAAAAAGTACAACGAATTTTTGCAGAAGATAGTCTTTTTTCTCGTGCTTTGTCGCTCACAGATGGCTTCAAACTCGCCACCCAAGCATATTTCAATGGGCAAAGTCAATTTTATAAATTGCCGAGCAGAATGGAAAGCGGTTTTATTTTGCAGTATTTGGCAAAAACTGAAACAGGCGGAAATAATGATTTGCTGAAAGCTTTTACAGACACAACGCAACAAGTCGCACGAGTGAGCGTTCAGATGGCAGATGTTGGCTCTGATAAATTTGATGTTGTGTTGGATAGTGTGCAAGCTCGAATTGCCAGCGTCATTGATACCTCAAAATATAATGTCACTTATACGGGGAGCAGCCGAGTTGCGATTGCTGGCTACAATTATTTGATAAATGGCTTGATAAATAGCGTTTTGTTGGCGTTTTTGCTCATCGCAGTTGTGATAGGTTTGTTGTTTCGCCAAATAAAAATGCTACTCATTGCTTTTATTCCAAATATATTGCCACTAACCATAACAGCAGCTATCATGGGCTACTTTGCTATTTTCCTAAAACCTTCTACGGTGCTTATTTTCAGCGTTGCTTTTGGGATTTCGGTAGATTTTACGATACACTTTTTAGCGAAATATAGACAATTATTGGCCAAAAATGGTGATAATGTACAGCAAGCCGTAAGCGGCACACTTTCAGAAATGGGTTTGAGCATGGTTTATACCGCTATTATCTTGTTTTTGGGCTTTATTATTTTTACAGCTTCTAGCTTTCAAGGTACTTTTTATTTGGGTTTGCTCACATCTATCACGATTATTATTGCATTGTTGGCAAATATGGTGTTGTTGCCTAGCGTTTTGATGAATAGCCACAAAACGAAAGTTTCTGAAAAAGAAAAAGCAATGGAGAGTATAGAAAGTAATTAAATATTAGAGTTTATTCACAAAGTTTTAGATAAGAAATAATAGAAGAATAAGGTGGTAGGCATTTTGAAAATGCCTGCCACCACAAATATACTTATCTAATAACATTTAAAAAAAAGAACAAATCTAGGTGGCAGGCACTTTAGAAGTGCCTACCACCTCGTTTTACGACAACATTTGCTAAAATTATGCAAATGTAATATTCGCATTTATCTAATCATGTTTCTATTTTCATGTACGCCTTTTTTGTGAATAATGTCTATTAGTATCAAAAGATAAACAACAACCCAATAATTATTTCGCCTATCACAAACTGTAACATTTTAGGAGTATAACTTTTATCGGCTAATATGCCAATGCTTCTGCCCAAAGCTGCTCCAAACCAAGCACAAGCCAAACCTTGAAAAACAATATCATTTTGGCTATAAAGTGCAAACAAAGCTAAAGCCATTATCAAGCCGCCATAGGTTGCTCTGATTTCTGTTTTTCCAAAATTTTTGTAAGGTGTTAAATACACAAAACGGCTAAATTTCAAAGGCAAGGTTAATGCCCAAATGCCAAATATTAAGGTTATTAAACTTCCAATTTGAGGGAGAATGTCAAGCATTTTTAATTATTTTTAGTGGTTTAGCTATAAAAAAGTCAATGGTTGAATAATTTCCATTGTTTTTTATAAAAAAATATGTAGTTTAGATGGCGATATTCTAAACTTTAAGTGACAAATATTCATTAATACAACTTATTTGAGTAGCTAATACATTAAGCATACTGTAATTTAAATAATTTGGCATTTTATTTTTTTATTAAATGTTATTTTATTTTAAAAAACAACAATCCTCGCCCTTGCTGTGTGCTATCACCAAGAAGTTGTTACAAAAAATGTTAGAACCATTGCTAATTTAGTACATTGGTACTCAAAAAAAACAAGGTGTTATTTGATAGAATGAGCCTATTTACTCCTAATGATTTCATAAAACAAACAAAATTTCATGCAATTAAAATTTATTTCTCACGCCACAAGCGAACATTCATTAGCTTATGTTGCCGATAAAAACACCAACTTTTCGCAGTTGGGTTTTGACGAAAAAGCTATTTCATATATCGAAAGTCAAATAGCAGCAAAACGCTATCACATTGTTTTTAATGACTATGGAACGCTAAAAATAATTGCTTATTTTCAATACAATGAAAAAGCAAGCTACAAAACTGCCGAAAATTGCCGTTTGGCTGGCGTTGCGATTACCGAAACTTGCAACAAAGTAGGTATTAAAAGTATCAGTTTGCTCAACGAAAGCCAACTATCCAATGCAACGCAATATGTGGCAGAAGGTTCATTTTTGGCAAATTATCAGTTTTTGAAGTATAAAAAAGAAGCCGAAAAACAAAAAAATGCACTAGAAAGCTTGTGTATTACCGAAAAAGATGCAGATGAAAAGACAGTATCTCAATGGCAAAATGTGCTAGATGCGGTTTGCATTTCGAGAGACCTCATCAACGAACCCCTTAGCTTTTTGACTGCTCCACAATTGAGCAAAGAAATTACGGCTTTGGGCAAAAAGGCAAATTTTAAAGTAAAGGTTTGGGACAAAAAGAAAATTATTAAAAATAAAATGGGTGGTTTGTTGGCTGTAAATTTAGGAAGCCAAGACCCTCCAACTTTTAATATTATGGAATGGAAGCCCAAAAATGCCATCAATGAGCAGCCTATTGTGTTGGTCGGCAAGGGAATTGTGTATGATACAGGTGGTTTGAGCCTCAAACCTACAGGAAATTCGATGGATTTTATGAAATGCGATATGGCTGGAGCGGCAGCAGTTATTGGTGGTGTTTATGCAGCAGCAAAAAATGAATTGCCACTTTATGTTATTGGTTTAGTGCCTGCAACCGATAATCGTCCTGGCGAAAATGCTTATGTTCCAGGTGATGTCATCAAAATGCACAGCGGCCTAACGGTAGAAGTGCTGAATACTGATGCCGAAGGACGTATGGTTTTGGCCGATGCTTTAAGCTATGCCAAACAATATGAACCCGAATTGGTTATTGATATTGCAACGCTTACTGGCTCTGCGGTAGCAGCTCTTGGCCCTCACGGAATGCCATTAATGGGAACGGCTGACGAAGCTACAAAACAGCAAATCATTGATAGCAGTTTTGAGGTACATGAGCGTTTAGTGTCGTTTCCTTTGTGGGAAGAATATCAAGATATGATGAAATCTGATATTGCCGACCTCAAAAATGTAGGTGGCCGCTATGCAGGCACAATTACGGCAGCAGCTTTTTTGAAAAATTTTACGGATTATCCTTGGATGCACATCGATATGGCCCCTATGGGTTGGAATCATGCAGGAAGTGCTTATAGACTAAAAAATGGTTCTGGTGCTTGTGTCAGATTATTTTATGATTTTCTGAAAAATAGAAGCAGCAAAACTGCGGAATAAGCAACAACAACGCTTTTTTCAATAAAAAACAAAAAAATGAAAGAACAAAAAGTCATTATCGGCATTTCGATAGGTGATTTAAATGGCATAGGCATCGAGGTAATTTTAAAAACTTTTTCAGACGAAAGATTATTAAACTACTGCACACCTGTTATATATGGTTCGTCTCGTGTGATTTCCTATCATCGAAAAGTATTGCGAATCGAAGATTTCAACTACAATATAATCAACGATATTAGCAAATTGAAACACAACACCTGCAATATTTTTAATTGTTGGAGCGAAGAAACACCTATTTCTATTGGCCGCCCCAACAAGCGAGTAGGAGTGTATGCCCTGCGAGCTATCGAAGGTGCTTTATATGATTTGGAGCAAAACAGCATTGATGCAATGGTGACTGCTCCTGTCAATAAAAATTTGATAAATACGGCCGAAAAACCATTTAAAGGACACACGGAATATATCACAGAGCGTTTTGGAGCAAACGATAGCGTTATGTTGCTGGTTAGCGAACATTTGCGAATGGGTTTGGTCACCAATCATGTTGCTATAAAAGATGTGGCAGAACAGATTACGCAAGAAAAAATCCTTGAAAAAATACAGATTTTAGACCATTCTTTGCGTAAAGATTTTGGCATTGTGCGTCCTAAAATTGCGGTTTTGTCACTCAATCCACATGCTGGAGACAATGGTTTGATAGGCAAAGAAGATGAAAATATTGTGAAACCAGCCGTTGCGAAAGCGAAAGAAGAAAATTTGTTGGCTTTTGGCCCTTATTCGGCAGATGGTTTTTTTGGTATGGCTTTATACAAGCAGTTCGATGCCGTTTTAGCGATGTATCACGATCAAGGTTTAGTCCCTTTCAAAACATTAAGCTTTGGGCATGGCGTAAATTTTACGGCTGGGTTGCCTGTTGTTCGCACCTCGCCAGACCACGGCACGGCTTACGATATTGCAGGGAAAGGTATTGCTAATGAATCTTCTTTTCGAAATGCTATTTTTCTAGCTATTGATGTCATTAGAAACCGTAGAAACTATGCACAAATGACCGAAAATGTGTTGGCAAAAAACCAAGCAATACCACATTTTTCTAATACAAACAACGATGCTGTTTTAGAGTAAAAAACATGAAGTTTATTTGTATGCAAAAAGTAAATACACTGTAATATAAGTAATTGGTATTTTAGCCTTTTTATTCCATGTTATTTTATTCCAAAAAAACGACAACTCTCGCCGTTGCTGTGTGTTATCACCAGCAACTAAAAGGATAAATAGCGTATTTTAAAGTGCATTTTTTTCGTAACAACTTGTTGGTGATAACACCATAGCCGTCAGGATAGTAAGTTGAGCTTTTTGTTTTCGGCAATAAACCTTATTCACAAAATTTTAGATGAGC
>JBMZCV010000153.1:0-12163 GCA_049613665.1 Chitinophagales bacterium
CTCAACAAATGGATAATATTTTTGAAAAATCTTACATAATTTACTTTACAGTGTACTAATATGCTGTAATTTAAGTTTGTTGGTTTTTTTGTAAGAAGTGCATTTATTTGTTAAAACTTGTCATGTCTCAACTAATTCAAAGTTTTTTACTCTCAATAACAAGGAAGAAATAACATGTTTTTCTAGCCAAAAGAGACCAATATTAAAAGCAATGAACCATCTCTTTTTTAGAAAAAAAATCAATCTTTTACCTTTTTTGTCCTTGCGAGCTTGCGAAGCAATCTAATCCCACGCCAAAGCTGACAAAATGTCGTTTAACTTCATGCCTACCACTTGTCATTCTGAATAACTTTGTTGTTTCACTTCGCAAAACGCCTCGTTATACGATGACAATAAATCGGCAGTTTTTTCTATGCAAATATTTTCTTTTTTATGCTAATGACTTGTTGTAGCACTTTGGTAACTATAAATTCCCACTTGAATTAAAAACAATAAATGCCTCTTTTATAAAAAGAAAATTGCAAGTACATCACACCTTGACGCACTTGCAGTTTATTTTTTTTATTCTAAAAGCCTAATTTTCAAATATTTATACATGCAAAAGTAAAAAACTATTTTCCTAAATGAATATTTGCACCGATGGCAAAAACCATTGCATTTTTATCATATTTTGTAGTGGTAGCAGAAGCAGGCACTTGAAACAAGCCTGCACTAATAGGCGTATGTGTGTCATCATATTCTTCCGATTTGAAGATAGTGTTTAGCATTCCGATATTGAAATGTACCCGTTCCGAAAGGGCATATTTTGCACCAAAAGCTATGGAATGCGAGTCGAGCCAAAAATCTACATCGGTCTGAAATTCGGGTTGCACATTCCAATTAACGTAAGTATAGCCACCACTAAGCCACAAATCTTTTGTGAGCTGAAATTCCAATGCAGACTGAATTTCATAATAATTTTTATTGACAAAAGCATCACGCCCACCATAATCTGCACTAGTCACAAACAAATATCTTCCTCCAAGAGCCAGTTTCAATTTTGGCAATATTTGATAAGTAATGCCTCCAGATAAAACCGCAGGCAAATCTGAATTTTCGGCACTATCGTCTATAAACAAAGGCACAGCGTCTTCGACAGGTGTTTGATTATTTTCTTGCAAAGAGCGGCCATCTTTGCCATCGTTTACGGTTGTTCTCATTTCGATAGCCGTTTTGTGTTCATATTTTATACCAATATTCAGCTTTTCATTTGGCGAAAAATGAACTCCAACAATTGGCGTAAAACCATTGCCACGCTGCATCACATCAATCAAGCGAGTGCCTGTGCTATCTCGCAAACCAACTGCGGTAGTGTTGAGCAAACTGCCGCTAAAAGTTGTTGTCCATTCCGCATTGTCACGCAAATAATAGATATAATCGTCAGGAGATTGCCAGCCGCCATAATCTGGCACATTGATTTGAATGTCTCTAGTATGTCCTTTGAAACCAATTTGTCCGTAAACATAACGCACGCCTAGCGAAAACGAAAACATATCGTTCAATTCGTAAGCCATATTGATTTGTGTACCTAGAAAGAAGGCCAAACCTTCTGAGTTGTAATCGAGACGATAGCCTTTCATGGCTTCACTATATTTGGCACTATCTACCAGCGTGATGCCGATGGCTTCGTACAAATTTGGGATAATATCGGAGGTGTTGCGTTCTACCACAGGCAAGCCAGCAAATGTCGCACCGCCACCGCCAGCTATTGGATTGATGCCAAGCGAAATAGCCAAACGATTTTTTTTGTAGCCCAAATAAATGCTAGGAAAAATAGGCGTACTAACTGTTCCTTCAAATTCGGTTGGGTTGGCGTTGTAGTATTGGTAGTTGCTCATAATCAAACTTTTTTGTCGCAAAGCCTGATTGTTTAACGACAAATGCCAGCCGTCGGCAAAGCGAGCTGTTCCAGCAGGATTGTGAAAAACAGCATCGGTTTCGGTGGAAGCTCCTCGCATGGGCATTCTAACAAAAGCCGCACTTTGATTTGGAATGCTAATAAAGTTGTATTTTTGTTGTGCAGCCAACATTTGAGCGGCCGATTGTGCTTTCACTCGTGGCGAAACAAACCATAATATTGATATTGCTAAAATAAGTAATTTCTTAAACATAGTATCTTCATTTTTATTTGCTAGAAAAATAAGCAAAGTTTGATTGCTTTTATGAGAAAATAAAAGAGAAAATGCTTTGTAAAATCAATTTTTGACTTATGTAAGACTTTGAAGTTATTTTGTTTAGAATAGTGAACAAAAAGTTCAATTTGGAAAAAGGCAGCTTTTAGCAAAAAAAACGAAGAGAAGCAAAAGATTTGTTGGAAAGGGATTAAAAAGAAAAAAGTTTAACATTACATTTACTGCAATATTAAACTTTTTAGAAGAGAGCCTGTGGACGGATTCGAACCGCCGACCCGCTGATTACAAATCAGCTGCTCTGGCCAACTGAGCTACACAGGCTTTTAGACCGTTTTCTTTTTTTTTGGAGACGCACTAAGAAGAATATTTTGAAAATATAAAAGCAAATTCTTTTTTTGAAAAAGAGCCTGTGGACGGATTCGAACCGCCGACCCGCTGATTACAAATCAGCTGCTCTGGCCAACTGAGCTACACAGGCTTTTATAGTTTCAAAAACTACTTTTTTGTAGTGCGATGCAAAGATAAAATAAGTTTTTGGTTCTTGCAAGTTTTTTATTCAAAAAATGCGTTTTTTCTCTAAAAAAAAGGATTTTTATTCTGAATATTGAAGTGTTGTTTTATTATAACGCCAACATATCGTTCATTCCAAAGAAACCTTGCTTTCCTTGCAGCCATTCTGCGGCTGTAATAGCACCTTTCGCAAAACCTTCACGAGAATGAGCTGTGTGTTTTATTTCAATATCGTCGATAGCCGAACGATAAGCAACTAAGTGAGTGCCTTTTACATCGTGTTTTCGGTGCGACACAATAGGCACAACTTCGTTATCGTTTGAAACTTCATTGAGCCATTTTGTTTTATTTTTTTGAAGCGAAATAATGTCGTTTGCCAAGCTAATGCCTGTACCACTTGGAGCATCTTTTTTTTCAGTGTGATGAATTTCATCTACTTGCAAATGATAACTATTCTGTGATTGCATCAATTCTGCAAGTTTTTTATTTAGTGCGAAAAAAATATTTACGCCAATGCTAAAATTAGAAGCGTAAAAAAAAGTTTTGTTATCATTTTTGCACAAATTTTTGATGTTTTCTAGCTGCGAAAGCCAAGCTGTTGTACCGCAAACAATGGGCAAATTTGCTTCAAAAGCTTTTAAAATATTTGTGTAAGCTGTTTCTGGCGTTGAAAATTCTATTGCGACATCGGCAGTAGCAAGTTGTGCAACACTTATTTTATCGCTATTCTTACTGTTTACACAAAGTATTATGTCATGTTGTGGATATTGCGTTTCAATCAATTTGGCAATGGTTTTTCCCATTTTGCCATATCCTAATAATGCTATTTTCATTTCTTGTCAAATTATTTTTGTTACTTGCTTACAGGAATAATACCTTCTTCTTCGAGACGTTTTTTGAGTTGTAAAGCCGATTCCATTGGCGACGAAAAAGTTTGCTGAAAACGAATTAGTTTGCAATTGGAATGCTTGGCATAATGTTCGGCAGCGTCTATAAAATACTGTTGTGTTTTAAAACTTTTTAGAAAAATGCTATCATTGTCGAGCAAATCACGGCCACGAAGTTTCAAAAATTTGAGCCATGTTTCTTTGTCTAGCTCAAAAGAAATGAGACAATCGGCATCTGGAATGTGATGATAATCGAGTGCTGAAAGTGCCACAACAACAGGAAAATATGGGTCGGTAGGTTCTATGAGCCATTCCATGCCTTCTTTTGCAATACAGAGACTAAAAAGTTTGTCGTAATATGAATCTACCATAACTATTTTGCCTGCTTTTCGCAAAAAATGTGCCTCAAATAAAGCAGGCAATCGCCTTGCTCGAAACCATGTCATAGCCGTAAAACTGCCGCAAATGTGTCGTTGTGTGACAGCCGCAGTATATTCGGCTTCTTCTGGCTCATGAAAAGTAGTGATATTGAGCAGTTTGCCCAAAGTGCGTGTAACAGCCGACTTGCCAGAACCAGGTAAGCCTACGGCCGCAATTAGTTTTCCTCTTGCTGGAAGCATATGTTCTTATTTTTTTGCGTGTTTTAGAAGGCTTTTTAGATGTTGAAAAGCTAGATTTTTGCTCAAATTGATGCTTTTTTAAGCAAAAAAAATTAAGCAGCTCTTTGTTTGGAAAAAGTAAGGCAATTTAGTGATTTGATTATATAAAGCAAAAAAAAGACGAGTATATTTTTTTAGTAGAAATAAAAAAACGCAACCAACAAACTAAAATAGCTTATTGGTTGCGTTTTTATTTTTCGGAAAAAAAAATTATTTTGTAGCAAAAAAAGCTTTCATAGCATTTGCTATCGATTCAATTTGTTGTTCTGTGAGTCCAGGGAAAATAGGCAGACTCAAACAAGTTTCAGCAATTTCTTCGGCAAGAGGAAAATCTCCTTTTTTATAGTTCAATTCGCTATAAGCTTCTTGCAAATGTGGCGGAACAGGATAATGTATAAGTGTTTGAATGCCAACATTTTTTAGGTAAGCTTGCAATTCATCACGGTATTTTGTGCGAACAACAAACAAATGATAAACAGATGTCGCATTGGGCAAGGTATAAGGCAAAACGAGGTCACCGATATTAGCCAAATGCTTTTGATACAAGTCTGCAATAGTTTGACGTTGTTTTGTCCATTTATCTAAATGTTTCAGTTTGAGGCTCAACATAGCTGCTTGAAACTCGTCTAACCGAGAGTTCATGCCTTTCACTTGATTATAATATTTTTTTTGCGAACCATAGTTACGAATCGTTCTTGCTATTGTATTCAATTCATCGCTATTTGTGGTGATACCGCCAGCATCGCCTAAAGCACCAAGATTTTTTCCAGGATAAAAACTTGTACCATTGATGTCGCCAAAAGTACCTGTCAATTGGCCATTGAAAGTTGCACCATGAGCTTGAGCATTGTCTTCTATAACGGCCAAGTTATGTTTTTTAGCAATAGCCATAATATGTTCCATATCGCAAGCTTGGCCATACAAATGTACAGGCATAATGACTTTTGTGCGAGGCGAAATAGCAGCTTCAATTTTGCTAGTATCAATATTGTAGGTGCGAATATCTGGCTCTACAAAAACAGGCACAGCTTTTACCATAGACGTTGCCAAAACAGTAGCTATAAAAGTGTTGGACGGCAAAATCACTTCGTCACCTTCCGAAACGCCCACAGCACGCAAGGCGATAATCAAAGCATCAAGGCCATTGCCAACGCCAATAGCGTGTTTTGTTTGGTTAAAATTGGCATAAGCAGCTTCAAAATCTCGCACAGATTGTCCTAAAATATACCATTTCGAGTCGAAAAACTGCTCAAAAGCCACTAAAGATTCTTTGCGAAAATCTGCATTTATTTGGTCAAAAGAAAGAAAAGGAATCATAATTGAATTAATTTTTATATAGACAAAGCTACCAAATTTCTTTAAACTTGATAGCTTTGCCTATGTAATAATGTATTATTGAGCTACAAAACGCTCTGGAATTTCTTTATTGTTCCGTTTTGCCCATGTTTCAAAGCCTATACCTTGCCACGGCATACCTCTTTCAAAACTATATGGCCAAGGATAATATGGTATTTCAGAATTGTGTCTTGATTTTATTTTACGAATATCTATCACTCGTTTTGCAGGAATGCCTTTGGCAAACGAAAAGTCAGGAATATCTCTGGCGATAAGTGATTGAGCACCTACCAAACAATGTTTGCCAACACGCACTCCTGGCAATATACCTACTGAAATAGCGATAAAGCTATAAGCACCAAGATAGACAGGAATACATTCGTTAGAAGGTGGCTGTGGGTCATCGGCAGCACCAGAATTAGGCGATACAAATACGAAATCTTCTATTTTGGCATATTTTCCAAAACCTACTCGGCTGTGCATTCTTACATAATTGCCGATGTCTGCATAGCCGTGCATTTCAGTATAATTTCCGAAGCTACAATTGCGACCAATTTTGTTGAACTCTCGCAGGGTAACATGATGTCCTGTGTGTAAGTTTTCGCCTATTTCGTTGCCTGCATAAATCACAGTATGACTCCTAATCATTGAATTTGCACCAATAATTGTTGTTGGATTATTATAGTTGCTATCAGTATAATAACTATTTGTTGGCTCGCCCACAATAGCGTGACTACTGATAATACTATTATCACCAATGATACTGTTATCATAAATTGTAGCATAATCACCAATACGAACATTTTTGCCTAATTTGACATTTTCGCCTATGGTAATACCAATTTTATTAAATTTCATAATATTTAAAACTTAAAAAGTAAGTAGATTTTATTAACATAATATGATAGTAGTTGTGTTTAAAATATTGGAAAGTAGCATTGTTTGGCAATTATTCAGCATTAAGTAGTTGGACAGATTCAGTTAAAAAAAATATTTTTTACCTCAAAAGTTCATTGCTGAATAGCTATATTGTTGTCTATATATAAGTATCTAGACAACAATATAACATAGTGTTTTGTTGAAGCTAACACTTTGATTATCAAGGTATTAGCAACGAATAGATTGTTTGTTAAATAGTGCTTGGTGTTTAGTAGTGAAATTGAAAGATATTGTTGTTATTTTAATTTTTGTTGGAGTTGTTTGAAATCATTATAATTTCTGATATAATCACTTTCGAGATATTCTTCAGAAGCAATACACATCAAGACTGCATTGTTGGCAAATCGAATATTTCGCCAATGTAGTTTAGGTATAAATAAGCCTTTGTTCGGCGAATCTAAAATGAAAGTGCTTTTTTCGCCTTTTATATTTTCTAGCATAAAAGTAATTGTACCATTCATCGCCACAATGATTTGTTGCAACTCGTGGTGAGCATGAAAACCTCTTTCTATATTTTCGGGTGTATGATATGTCCAATACACTCGTTTGATTTGGAAAGGTAACCGAGTATTTTCTACCACACTGATATAACCCAATTCTTGTTCGCCAATAACAGGCAAATGAATAATTTTTGGTTTTAACATAAGCAATTCTTATTTTAGTAGAGGTTTCAATACTTTTTTGGCAATTTCAAAAAGTGGTTTTGATATTTTATGCAAACTAATATAGCTATTACTTATTTCGTAAGCATGATGTTTTAGATAAGGTGCCATCGCAATACTACCTATTATTTTGTGCCAAAGGCTCATTTCTTTTTGCCATTTTCCGATATTGCTAGTATTAAAATTTTGCTTATACATATCTTCTGTGTACCAAATATTGTCGGCACTAAACTGATGGTCTTTCATCGAGTATTGGCTCGGATTAAACTGCTCTTTTTCTACTCCTAATGCTAAAAAGCTCATTAAATCTTGCAAGGCTGTTTGTGGGTTTTCTAGCAAATATTCATACTTTACGGCATAAACTCTGTCTTTGTAAGCTGGATTTTTGGCCAAAGCATGATAATGTCGATTGCAGTCGTTCCATTTCAAGCACAGTTTTAGAAAACTGAGATGTTTCGTACTTTTTTTCGCTGCTTTATACCGCTTTTTTACATTCATAAAAGAATTTAACACATCACGGCCATCTCTATAAATATAAACAAACTTTGCTTTTGGCATTAAATCTAAAAGCTGCTGGGCTGCAAAAATATTATCTGGCGTTTTTTCTGAAATATAAGAAACATTTTTTGTGCCAATTATTTTATTTTCCAAAAAAGAAGCTATAAATTCTTGCCATTGTTGTTGCAAAAAAGTTTCATCATAAAAAAAAGATTGTCTTTGTAGTTGTGCAGGCTGTTTCATCTGCGAAAAAATTTGCATAAAACGAGGCAAAAAGTCAAATTCTGGGCCACCATGTATTTCAGAATGCAAAATAAGCAACTTTTGAACAAAAGAAGTGCCTGAACGTCCTGAGCCGCCTAAAAAAACATATTTCATGTATTTAAATATTTTGTAATAGCTTTAATTTTTGAAAAAACTTTTACAAAGATAGTATAAAGACTTTATTTTAATAACTTTTAGTATTTTTTTCTACAAAGTTATAAAAATTTAATGTGATGGGGAAAGCAATAGTTCATATTTTGCATGACTAAAAAGAATTTTAACAATTCGGTTCTTTGTTCATAAAAAAGGTTTATATTTGACGACTAATTTTTTTTTTAAAATGTGAAGCACTAATTTAACATAGCTCAAAAAGAGTTTATTTAGTACAACAAATCGTTATGGTGTGATTTTTTTTTCAAAAAGAAATGTTTAGGAGAATTATGCAGTGAAGTAGTTTTTTGGAATGAAAAAACGCAAAGTATTGAATTAAAAGAAGCTTGATATGAAAGTAATAATAGACATTAAAGTCGAAAAAATGCCTGACTTTTTGGTAGTAGGAGCAGCCAAAAGTGGCACATCTTCTTTGCATTATTATTTGCAGGCACACCCTCAAATTTTTATGCCAAAATCGGTGAAAGAAACTTTATTTTTCTTTCTCGTCAATCGGCCAAATCATATAGATAGACAACAACATCCTCATGCTGTCGATAATTTGAAAGATTATATCGCACTTTTTGAGGAGGCTACCGATGAGCAAGTTTTGGGCGAAGCAACACCACATTATTTGGGCTATGCCGATGAGTGTATTTCAAATATCAAGGCACAATACCCAAATTATGAGCGAGTGAAAATAATTATTGTGTTGCGAAATCCTGTCGAAAAAGTCATTTCACAATACAAGATGTTAAGAGACCGTTTGGGTGTTGAGCCGTTGAGTCTTTCCGATGCTTTGGCGGCTGAGGAGGAGCGACGAAAGAATCCGAAATATGTGAGTTCGTTCAATTATGTGGAGAGCAGCCGATATGCTCATCAAGTGAAAGCTTATTTAGATAATTTTCCGAATACGAAAATATTTTTTTATGATGATTTGAAAGCAAAACCACGTCAATTTTTGACCAATATTTTAGATTTTTTGGAAGTAGATAGCGGATTTGTGCCTCAAAATTTGGAACAAGTTTATAATCAGGCGGCTTTGAAACCAAAAAGTAAGGTTGCTCATTTTTTGAAAAAAAACGTATATGAACCTATTTTGCAAAGTAGTTTTTTGAAAGCTACATTGAATATGTTTGTTTCGGAACAAAAGTTGCAAACGATGAAAAACAGTTTTAAACAGAAATTTGAGCAACAATTTTTGCAAAAAGCAGAAACGAAAATTGAGGAGGAAACAGTAGAAGAACTCAAAGCTATTTTTAGAGAAGATATTTTGTTGCTCGAAAAATATTTAAATAAAGACTTGAAACATTGGCTATAAATAAAAGCAGTTTTTACCTAAATTTTCTTTTTGAGATATAAGTGTTTGGCATTTCTAATCCTAAAAATTAATTTAAGTAGCCAGACAAAAATAAATATACATTTCGTTGAAGCTAACACGCTGAACATGAATGCGTTAGCAATGAATCGACCGTTTATTAAATAGTGCTTGGCACTTAAAAAACAAAAAACCTTGATGTTTGCCGACATCAAGGTTTTTTTTTGAGAAAAATGGAAAATATGTTACGTCATTACATTTTTATATTTTACAAGGCATTATTATCATTTGTTAGTTCTATTTTCTGTTTAGAAGGACATTTTACAGAACCGTAAGAACAAAATACACAACATTCTTTTTCTTTTGGCTTTACCATATTGTTACAAGCGTCACACTTATGAAATACTTTGCAAGCATTTTCTTGCATGACTTCAGTAGTTTGATGTTGGCATTTTGGGCAAGTTAAGATACTTTGCATCTTTAAAACAGCAGTTTCGCTATTTTCTAATCCATTTAAGTTATTTACATTCTCATCAGCAGAAAGCATCTCATTCATAGTAAGCAAATCATTATTGTTAAGTGTTTCTAATTCGTTCTGTGCTTGTGCATTGAAAATAGTAATAATACTTAAAATGATGATAATGAATGAATTAGTTGCTATTTTGATGTTAAATATAGTCATTTTATATGGAGTTTAAAATTGTTTTTAATTGATTGTGTTTCTAGTAAAGGTTACGGTATTCAGAAGAAAAATGTTGCGGTTTTGTAATTTGCTAAAAAGGAAATTTGATTATTTTTTTTGTAACATTTTGATAGTTGTTTTTTTTAAAGGTATAAATCACTAATAATCAATGAAATACTTAGTAATTATTTTAGGTATTTAATTTGATTGCAGCAAAAACCTTGCCTATAATTTTGTTTTGTATTTTTTGATGTCATTTAAAAGTCAAAATATTTTGAAGCAAAAAGGAAATATAATAAAAAAATAGCTATTACCTTTGTGTATGCTTTTTAGACACAAAAAAAGCTGAATTCCTTAAAAAGAACTCAACTTTCTTTGTTTTTATGACTTTATTGTGGCAAATTGTAGCGGTGATTGTTAAAATGATTTTTTACTACTTTTTTTAAGTCAAAGGATAAAATTTAAGCAGACTTTGCAGCATTTTTTATCAATTTTTAATCAACAATTTATTGCTACTTATTAGTTTCATTTTTTTGTCTAAAATAGCATATATATACATACCTGTTTTCCAACTACTCACGTCAATAGTTTCGGAAGTATGCAAGTTTTTTTTCTCAAATAGCCTATCTCCTTTGCTATCATAAACTACCAATGTATGAGTATGATGAGTAGTAGGTATTGAAAAATGAAGATAGTTGGAAGCTGGATTTGGATAAGGAGTGACTGCATTTTGGGTCGCTTCAAGGTTTGGAATAGCAGAACAAAAATCTACTGTAATGGTATCTATAAAGGTAACCAAGCCGCCATTTGTATTGATAGCTGTAAGAGCAACAGCATACTCGCCAGGTTCGTCATAAACATAAGTTGGGTGCTGTGTCGCAATCGTATCGCCATTGCCAAATGCCCAAATAAACCCAATAGCGTTGAGGCTAGTGTTCGTAAAAATCGCTGTTAAACAGTAGATTTGATACTCATAACTAGCTGCTAAAGGCCCTTGCACAACTTCTACGGTTTCATTTTCGACAGGTGTTTGCGTTGGTTGTGCTGTTGTTTTCAGCTGTGCCAAAGCCAAAAAGCAAAGCGAGATGTAAATAAAGTTTCTCATTTTTTATAGGTTTTTAATTAAACAAATAGGTTTCTTTAGGTTTTAACGGTTTTCGTAACATTTTGTACTTTAGGCTTTAACAGTTCTCATAATACTTTGTGCTAGGTTTTTTGCTGCAATAGCTGCACCTATAATACCTGCATGATTGCCCAAAATAGCAGGAACGACAGGAGTTTTTAGCTGTAGAAAAGGTTGAATTTTAGTATATTTTTTGCTTCCACCGCCGCCTAAAATGATTAAATCTGGCGAAAACAAACGTTCTATTTGAGTTAAATAAAAGTTGAGTTGTTCGCCATATTTTTCCCAACTCATACTATTTCGTTTTCTGACACCTTCAGAAGCATATTTTTCGCCTAAAATATTGTTTTCCAAATAAATTTGTCCGAGTTCGGTATTGGGCAATAACTTGCCATTCAAAAACAGTGCTGACCCAATTCCTGTGCCTAACGTAAGCAATAACACTATTCCATTTTTTGCGTTTTTAGTGCCAAAATTAATTTCTGCCAAACCAGCAGCATCAGCATCATTGATAATTTGAACGGGCAATGCTAGTTTTTGTTCAAATAGTTGGATAGCATTGGTTTCAATCCAAGTTTTATCAATATTATTGGCTGTTTTCACAATTCCGTTCTGCACAAGAGCTGGAAAACCAAAACCGATTGGGCCATTCCAATCGAAAAAATCGACAATTTGTTTTACTGTTTCTGCTACGGCAGCAGGTGTCGCTGGTTTTGGTGTTGGAATACGATGCCTTTTGGTTATCATTTTTCCATTTACGATATCTACAAGGCCGCCTTTGATGCCTGTACCTCCTATATCAATACCTAAAATAAGCGTGTTGCGTTCTGTGTTAGTCATCTATGAGTTTTTAGTTGTTAATTCTTAGTTTTTTTCAATAATTTGGACATTTATACATTTTTCGAAAACTTGATAGGTGGGGTGTCGAATTTCGTGGTGTTTTTTTATAAACACTCGCCCTATTT
>JBMZCV010000154.1:0-12131 GCA_049613665.1 Chitinophagales bacterium
TGAACATTTATAAGCTACTGATAATCAATAGTTTTATAGAGTAACAGGTCTAATACTTTGACCGAAAATGATAGCTATTATTTTGTGATTCGCCACCGAAATCACTTAGATGTTATCAGTAGCAATCTTATTGCTGTTCCAAATTCAACGCCTTACGATTTTGGCATTCCAGCCAATGTGATGCTCGGAACTTCGCAATTGAAAGATGTAGGAAATGGCGTTTTTGCCCTTTTCGCTGGCGATAATGACGGAAATGGCGTGTTTACGGTCAATGACTACAATACATACATCACCGAAAGTTCGTCTGTGAATAGCTATGACGACAGCGATTGCAACTTGAATACTGCGGTTGAAGTAGGCGATTTCAATTTGTATTTGCCGAATGCAAGCATGAGCGGTGTGACTGAAATACGGTACTAAAATATCATTTTTATTTTTGAAAAAGCTTGCAAAAGATGTGTTTTTCTTTTGCAGGCTTTTTTTGTTTTTGTAAGATAAATGTTTGAGAAAGATATTTGTTTTTGGTATTATTGCAGGCTTTATTTTTTTCTGAATAAAAACCTGCTAAAACAATGAATGGATATATACAATATGGATTAGAAAATGGTCTTTTTTCTTTTAATGAGGATAAAAGCCGTATTACTTATGTGATACAGAAGAAAAGTTATGATTATGCGAAAGGTAGCGAAGAAGAAGTAAGAGCTATTACTTATGCCGAACTTGTAAGCGATTTTGCTTATAAACCTAAAAATATACTTTTTGAAGTAGGAGTACAACTAGGTTCAACCACACACTATATAGATATTGTTGTTTTACATGATAAAAAAAGTGAAAATTGGGGTAAAATTTTTTTAGTGATAGAACTGAAAAAAGAAGATACTAAAGATACAATAGAAAGAATCGAGAAACAAGTAAGAAGTTATGCTCTTTCACGAGAATGTGAAGGTTTTGAATATTATACTTATCGAATAGGCAATGCTAATAATTTTGTTGTTTTTAATGAAAATGAAGAAAGAGTAGCACATTTACCTTATGATTATAACAAAAACATTATTTATGCTTATGTTATGGACGATAAAGTAATACCGCTACCGCCACCCAAATATAGAAAATTAAAGGCATCTACTTCTTATGAGTTAAGACAAATTTTTAATCAATGTCATGACATTATCTGGGATGGTGGAGCAAAAAGTAAAGAAGATGCTTTTAATGAGTTTGCAAAACTATTATTTTTAAAAATGCACGATGAGCTTATACACGAAGAAAAGCATTTAAAACCTTATATCTTTCAATTACAAGCTAACGAAACTGCTATTAATTTATTGAAACGTGTCGAAAAAGAATATACTACTGCTATTAAAGAAAGGAAAATAGATGATTTATTAGAAAAAATATATGTAAATCCTTATCAATTAGAAAAAATTGTTGGAAAGTTGGAAGCAATAAGTCTAATAGAAACTGATAATGATCCTAAAGGCTTGGCCTATGAAACTTTTGTAAAATCATATATGAAAGGCGAATTTGGACAATTTTTTACTCCTAGAAATATTGTTGAATTTATGTTGCAAGTATCTCCTATTTTGTGGGATGATAGGTTTGATTATACTGCAAAAATACTTGACCCTTGTTGTGGCAGTGGTTCTTTTCTTATTCATGCTATTAGCGAATTTAAACAAGGCCATCCTAAAACGTGGAAAAAATTTGCAAATAATAGTGTTTATGGCATTGAAAAAAGAGACAAAACAGCAGTTATTGCTAAAGTAAATATTGCACTTCACGATGATGGACATAATAATGTTTATCAAATGGATGGATTAAATGGATATAAAAAATTAGAACAAGGTAATTTTAGCCTTATCTTAACAAATCCTCCTTTTGGTGTAAAAATAAAAAATAGACCATTACCTAAAAATGATTTAGACAAAAGAAAAGCACAAGATGACTTAACACAATTTTTTGCTTATAAAAAGTATGATATAACTGCTAAAACATCAGACCGTATAGATATTATTAGAGGTAAAGCCAAACCAAAAAAAGAAAAACAGAAATATGGTTCACAAATAGATAGTGAAGTTATTTTTTTTGAACTGTATCACAAAATGCTCAAAGAAGGTGGTATTGTTGAAGTCGTTATACCAGATGGCTTGTTAAGCAATTCATCTATGCAAAAATTTAGAGATTGGTTAATGGAACACTTCCAAATTTTAGCAGTTATTTCATTGCCTGATTTTACTTTCAATAAATACGATGCAGGTGTTAAAACATCTATACTTATTTTAAAAAAGTTTCCTTATGATAAGACTAAAAGAATACAAGCAGCAAAATATAAATATTTAACTATTGCAGTAGATGAATATGAAGCTGAAATACAAAAATTAGAAGAAAAGTTAGAACAATTACCTTATCAATACACTGCTATACAAAAAGTAAAAAGAGATTGGAATGATGACCTTCAAAAAATGCCTAAAGATATATTTGGTAAAGTTAAAAGAAAACATATAAAAAACATAGACATACATTATAAAACGAAAATAGCTAAGATAAAAAAGAAAGAAAATTATAAAACATGGTTAAGGGAAAGTCGAGCAGATATAAATGCACAAATCAAAGACCTTAAAATAACTATTTATGACCTAGAAAGAAATAATTTTAACAGATTTGAAACACACTTTAACTATCCTATTTTTATGGCTATTGCCAAACATATAGGTTATGACGCAACAGGAAGAGATACAAAATATAACGATTTAAATGAGATTGCTAAAGAACTAAAACGTTTTTTAATACAACAACAAAAGGCTCATGTAAATTTTCGGTAAGCTCTACATTAATGAAAAAAGGCAAGGCTTTCCTTGTGCAATGTAGGGCATTAGAAGAACGTTTAGAACCTATTTATCATCTTCCTAAAATTGTAAGATTAGAAAATCAAATTAGAAAAGTAGCTCATGGAATATTAAAAGATTATATTTTAAGTGTAAGTAGTGGTGCTACCCCTTCTATGAATCAAATAAGTAAGTATTATAGCGATGCTGAAAATGGCATACCATTTTTGAGAGTACAAAATCTTTCTGTTTCTGGCGAATTAGTTTTAGACAATGTAAAATACATTAATATAGAAACTCATGAAAATCTATTGAAAAGAAGTCAAGTAGGAGAAAATGATTTATTGATTAAAATAACAGGTGTTGGTAGAATGGCCATTGCAAGCGTACCACCAAAAGGCTTTATTGGAAATACTAATCAACATATTGCTGTTATAAAAACGAAAGATAGAAAAACTAGCAAAGCTTTAGCTGCATATTTAAATACAAATATTGCAGAAAAACTAGCAACACGAAGAGCGACAGGAGGTACTAGACCAGCACTAGATTATAAAGCATTAAAATCAATACCTATTGTTTTTAATGAAGCCATTGCAGTAATTATGCAAGATGCTTATAAAATAAAAAAAGAGAAACAAGACGAAAGAAAAAAATTATTAGCAAGTATTGATGCTTATTTGCTCAATGTTTTGGGTATTGAATTACCTAAAAAAAGAAAAAGAGTAATGTGTTTTGAAACGATAGGAGAAACTGTTAATGGTAGTAGGTTTGACCCTTTTTATCATCAAAAAGAATTTGATTTTTATAAAAATCCTACATCAAACTATCCAGTAATCAAAATAAAAGATATTTCAAAATCAATTCAAACAGGTCTTCCAATAAGAAAAGATTTTAGAGTAAAAAATGGTCAATATCCTTATTTTGGTGCAAATGGTATTATAGGCTATATGCAAAAATATACTCACGATGGAAAATATTTAATTGTAGCTCAAGATGGCTATATTGGTAATCATTATGTTATCAATGGTAAGTTTTGGGCAAGTAACCATAATTGGGTCTTAAAACTAGATGAAACTAAAGTTAATTTTGATTATTTAAAATATATACTTGATATAACTAATTATAAGTATCTAGTAACTGGAGGCGTGATTCCTAAATTAACAAAATCAAGTTTGAAAAAAATAAAAATCCCTCTTCCGCCCTTATCCGAGCAAGAAAAGATAGCATCACATATCAGTAGTTTGCGAGAGCAAGCCAAGCTTTTGCAAGCAGCCGCAAGCAAGGCATTGGAGGAGGCGAAAGCGGAAGTAGAAAAAATGATATTGGGAAAATCAAAAGAAAAGGATAATGGCTAGAGAAATGTTGTTTAACATCTTTTCTACCGCTTATCGTTCTGGACTGCTTCGTGCCTCGCAGTGACAAAAATTGGAAAGAGGTAGCAGGCACTTCATTTTTTTAGACATACTATTTTTCAAAAAAATAGTATGTCTAAAAAAACATGAATTTCCTAATACATCAATTCCCACGCACTTTTATAAGCATCAATGCTATCGACATATTTTAGCAACCGCTTATAAAATTTATGGCTTGCCAAAGTCGCACTATCGCCTATCAAAACGAGTTTCTTTTTCGCTCGTGTCATCGCCACATTCATACGCCGAATATCGCCCAAAAAGCCAATTTCGCCAGCGTCATTGCTCCGAACCATGCTAATCGCTATGATGTCTCGCTCCTGTCCTTGAAAACCATCGACAGTATGTATCGAAATGTTATCTTTGTATTTCAGCAAATATTCGTGTGAAAGTACTAAACTTCGCAACAGCAAAACCTGTTCTTTGTAAGGCGAAATAATGCCAATTGTTGTTTGCGTGAGTTGTTCTTCCGACAAAATTTCCAACTCTTCCACCATCATATTCAAATATTTGAGCAATAAGTTGGCTTCCTCTGGGTTTGCTGTACTCAAACTTTGCACATTTTGCTCCTCACCAAAACCGCAACCTGCCGTATCAATAAAATCGACAGCTTTTGCCACATACATACTTTCGCCTTTTTCGTCGAGGCTATGATGCTTTACAGATTCGGCAGCCGAAAGCTTATTTTGATAAAATTCTTGGCTCGAAAACTGCATGATTTTTTCGTTCATGCGATACTGCACATTGAGCATCACATCGGCATCTAGGCGTTTGATAGTTTTCTCAAACAAGGAAATTTCCATGCCTTTGTGTTGTGCTTCATAAGATTTTACGGTAGGCGGCAGTTGAAAATGGTCGCCAGCCAAAACGATGCGATGAGCACGCAAAATAGGAATGTAAGTCGCTGCTTCGAGTGCTTGAGCAGCCTCATCAATGAAAACAGTCTGAAACTCCTTGCCACCCAAAACCCTTGTGTTGCTGCCCACCAAAGTAGCCGCCACAACTTGCGTTTCGTTCAGCACATCACGAATCATAAACTTTTCCAAATCTTTGGCATAATCTAGCGTCTCTCTCGCTTCTTTTAGCAAAGCTTTTCGTTCCATTCGTTCCTCAAAGCCAAAATTTCGTTTAAATTTAAATGCTTTTCGCTTTATCTTTTGAGCATCTTTTCGCAGTTGTCTCAATTGTTTGTAATCTCTATGTGTAGCTACTTGTGCATCAAGTGTTTGCGACATCAAATCTGCATCAATTCGGGCAGGGTGTCCGAGTCGCACAACGCTAATATTTTTTTCGATAAGCTTCTGCACCAATAAATCGACAGCCGTATTGCTCGGTGCAACGACCAAAACTTGCTTTTCTTTTTTCAACGTTTGTCCGATAGCTTTTATCAAAGTCGTCGTTTTGCCTGTTCCTGGAGGGCCGTGAACTATCGCTATATCTTCTGCTTTTTCGATGAGTGCGAGAGCTTTGTTTTGTGCTTTGTTTAATTTTGGAAACTGCACTTCAAAATGGTTTCTCTTGAAAGAAGCAGTACGATTTCCGAGCAGGGTTTCACGCAATTGTCCTAAACGGTCTTTGTCTTTTGCAGCTATCATTTTTTCGATAGCTTTTTCCATTTCCTTGAAAGTAGCTTCGTTGTAGAGCAAATCAATTCCTAGTTTTCCGTCGCCAATCCAATCAGGCAATTCATTTGAGTTCAAAACCAAAGTCAATTCATTTCGCTTGCTCCAACTCACTACGCCTTGCACGGACAATCGCTCTTTTCCCTCATAAGCATTGCAAAAAAGCTCTACACTCTGGCCGCTACGAAATTGATGTTTTTCATTCAGATTTGCAGTACGTTTTATTTCCAAAATCCATTGTTCGCCGAGTCCGATTTCCTCTTTTTCTATCAAAATAGGATACCATGCCAAGCCTTTTTGCTTTCGCTCATCTACGCTGGTGGTTTTTATGAGTTCTGCAAATTTTTTCTCTTCTTCTTTTTTTTCTATCCGAATGAGCTGCAAGCTTTTTTGTAATTCTTTGATGGCTTTCATATTTGTATCGCTATTTTTAAATGCAAAAGAATCATTAAGACATTAAGTATATTTAGCTTCTTAATTTTGCTTAATGCCTCAATGGTTTGAAATTATTACGTTTTTTAAGAAAAGCAAATATAAACAAATAATGCGTTTTTGCAATTTTTGGCGTAATTTGTTGCTGGTGATAACACGCAGCAACGGCAAGAGTTGTCGTCTTTGAAAAAAAAATCAAAAATATTATTTCAAAATCATCATACGCTTGCTCACACTCATTTCATCGGTTTTCAGCTCATAAAAATAAATGCCGTTTGCCAAATTTTCGCTAGAAAAAGAAACTTGATGTTTGCCTTTCGTTTTCGTTTCGCTCAAAACTGTTGTTACTTTTTGGCCTAAAAAATTATAAATAGAAAATTCTACATTTGTTTTTTTAGGTAAAAAGAAAGAAAACGTCGTTTTTTCGGCAAAAGGATTTGGATAGTTTTGGTACAAAGCGAAAAACTCATTTTCTGAAACATCTGAAATAGCTACTGCAAAAGGTGGCGTTGTGAAGCTAAAAATTTCGGACGTAGCCGTAGCACCTTCGCAATCTGTGGCTACTATATAATATTCGTAAGTCATGTTGTGTTCCAAAATGCTTACATCCGTTATTTCAAAACTGTTGTTGGCAAACTCGCTAAACAAATCTGCATTAAATAAAACAAGTAATCCATTTTCGTTCGATAGAAACAAATCATAAGTTGGCTCATTGACACATTCTATATCCAATGAACTTGTCCATTCAAACAAAAGGTTTTCTTCCCAACTTTCTATTTGCAAGTTTTGTTGTGGGCTTGTAAAAATAGGTGCTGTCGGGGCATCATTTACCCATAAAATAGTAATGGAAATAGTGGCAGTTGTCGAAAGTTCACCATCTGTAACCGTATAAGTAAACTCATCTGTACCGACATAATTTTCGTTTGGCTCATAAACGAGTTCATTGCCTATTTGTGTCATCGTTCCATTATTTGGAGGAGTAAAAGATGCTAGATTTACAACATCATTATCAACATTCGTCACATATTCCAATACATTTATCGCTGTTTCGGTATCTTCCCACACTTCAAGAGTCATATTATTTGCTTGCGGTGCATCATTTACAGGCAAAACAGTTATTATAATTGTTATTTCGTTTGATAGCTCGCCATCTGTAACCGTATAAGTAAATTCATCTGTGCCAAAAAAGTTTATGTTAGGTGTATAAACAAGTTCTGTACCTATTTGCACAATCGTTCCATTGGTCGGAAATGTATAAGAGTCAAAAATAATAACATCATTTTCGACATCACTAACATTTTCTAACACAAAGATAGAAAGCTCGCTATCTTCCAATATTTCAAAAGCTGTGTTATCGGCTTGCGGAGCATCATTTACTGCCATTATATTAACATTTACTGTTGCGGTAGCCGAAAATTCGCCATCTGTAACCGTATAAATAAATGTATCTGTTCCAAAATAATTTTCATTTGGCACATAAACAAGTTCGTTATTTATTTCTGTAACTGTTCCATTATTGGGCAGCGTAAAAGATTCAATATTCAAAATATCATTGTCAATATCGCTAGTGTAGTCCGAAATATTGATAGTAGTTTCACTATCTTCCGACAAAGTCCGACTAATATTTGTGGCTTCTGGTGCATCGTTTACGCTCAAAACATTTATGATGATAGTGGCCGTAGTCGAAAAAATGCCATCTGTAACCGTATAAAAAAATGTATCTGTTCCAAAATAATTTTCGTTTGGCACATAAACAAGTTCATTATCAATTTGGGTAAGCGTTCCATTATTTGGCGAAGTATAAAATTCAATATTTATCATATCATTCTCGGCATCGCTAGTGTTTTCTAATACAAAAATAGAAAGTTCATTATCTTCCAATACTTCTACATTTGCGTTGTTTGCTTGCGGAGGCGTATTTAAAGTGCTAGTCATCTGAAAACTAAAGCTATTATTTTCTTCGCAAAGTTCGTCAATCTCATCGTTTTGGTCAATAAAAACAGCTACATCATATAGCTCTGTCGTGGCTTCTAGTGGCAATACAAAACTTACTGTTGTATCATAATATGGTGCTTCAATACTTTGCTCATCGCTATATACCAATGTGCCATCTGGCAGACTCATGGCTATGTTTATCGTTATATTTTCGTCAATGGTTTTACCCAAATTCAAAACATCAAACTCTATTGTTATTTCTGTTTCGCTTTCAGGAAAAACAATTGGAAAATTGGTATAAGAAAGACCATTTAAGGTAGCTTTTACGGTTTCTGTATGTATCAAAAAATCAGCTTTTTCATAGCTTCCTGCCAACACAATCGCAGGGTCGCCTTGTAGTGTAAAACAAGCATTTGTTAATTTTGTACCCTCGTAACGAACATGATTCTCGTCTTCAATAAAATTGTTGTGAATAGTTTGCAAAATGCTTTTTCCCAAACCTTTGCCATAATTTTCGCCAGCCAACTGCTCATAAAGTTCCGTAAAATAAGCACTGCTATATATTGGATAGCCTGTTGTTCGGTTGCCAATAGCTGCAATCGCTCCTGCATTTTCTGCTAACACATAATTTTCGATAAAAGAAAGTGAATTATCATTAAATTCATGAATATATCCTGTATAACTAGAGTTTGAAAAAATAATAGGATAAATTCCTTTTTCGCCATTTGTATAAACTGTTGGTTCGTCAATATCAAATCTCCAAGCACTATAACCTTCCGAATGTCCAAAATAACTGATTAAACCTGTACCTTCATTCATGTATTGGGGAAACTGCGGCTGTGGTTCTACATTATAGCCTGTTTGTTCAAACTTTTTAATCACTTGGCCACCAAAGCTACCATTTTCTATAATATTTTGGTAAATATCTAAATAATCATTCAAATCTGTCGTTTGTGATGGATTGCTTCCACTAGAAATGTGAATCATATTTTTCTTCCAAATATCGTCTATCGTCATACACTCACTTTGATTTTCGTAAGTCAAGACTTTATCGAAATAAAGGGCTACGTCTGCGGCTGTGTTGGCACTCAAACGCCCAACTGCGAGCTGTGGCAAGTGTTCTTGAGCATTTCTAATAGTCAAAGCATTATCAGAATCCATACGCCCAAAAGTTGGTATTAAACATTTATTGTAGATTGTTGAGCCTGTTACGTTATAACTAATAGATTTTCCAACAAGAAAAAGATATTCTGGCGAAATGTTCCAATTATCTATTGCAAAATTGACGAAATGACGTACTGCCAAAGGATGTTTTGGAATACCCATAGAAAATTGGTCGTACAATTCTTCTACATTTACAATAATACTTTCGTGATTGCCACCTTCATTTGAGTTTCTATAATCGCTATAAGATTGCACATAATCAGTCTCACCATTTCGCAAACTTGGGTGCGTCAGAATGATATAACTGCCTTGATTTTCGGCTGCTGCAAAGTCGGTAAATTGTGTTTCTTCTAAGCTTTTTACTTCCCACGCTGCACATGCACTAGTGCCGCAAATAAGGCAATCTGGAATGCAAGGAAACTCGCAATTGAGTTCGCAAAAAACATCTGGATTAAAGATATACAATATTCGTTTTAGCGAAATATCATCGCCTGCTGGCAAAAAGATTTTATAAACATCATCTTCCAAAACAGGCAACAGTCGCAAATTATTGGTCAAATCATACACAATTGGTTGGTTTCCGCCTTCAAAAAGTTCTATTTCCAAATATTTTTCTTCATTGTTTTCTAGCGTAAAAAAGAATTTATTTTCCTCATAAAAACTAAATTGGCGTGGATAAGTCAATTTTGTATAAGAAACTGCGTTAATGTCTGTGCTAGATTGGTCGCCTACCGAGATATATTCTACTTCGGTTTCTGCCGAAATATTGCTCAAAAAAACAGGTGTTTCCATCAAAAGATTATCGTAAGCTTGGTAGCCAGACGAAATATCTTGATACACCAAGCCATTGATTTTAACTTGAACATGATGGTCGTCAATCACTGAATAATCATCGGAGCGGCCAACAATTTTACTTTCAAAAGCTGCAAGCGGAGCATTTGTGCCTGTATATTTAAAAGGCGTTTTTAGAGTATGTGTTTGCGAAGTCTCTCCCAAAATGCTAAGTCCTACAAAACCTTCGCCATCTTCAAAATCTGGTAAATATTGTGTCATTCCAGCTATATGAAAGGGTTTTCCATGATTAAAAGTATTATTATGAATCTTCAAAGTTGAGTGCATGAAATACGATTCTTTCGCTGGTAACTCTGTAAGGTTATTTTCTGTTTCAGCAAAACGCAAACCTTCTGTTGTGTCGTTCCAAGTGAGATAATATGTCAGGCTATCAGAAAATAAAGACTCAAATGTGTGTAACTGCCATTCTGGTTCGGCGAACAATTGTGTGTCGAAATGTCCATCATTGGCTTCGGCATAAAATTCGATATAATCATTTTCGGTCATCGCATTTTCGTTGCTCACAAAAATAGGAATTTCACGGCCTTTGGCAAACAGATGAAAGCCAGTACCATCTAAATCTGCCAAGCCAGCATTTTGCAAACTGCTATACGGAATTTTGTAAACACCTGCTTTTTCAATTTTAAATTTGTAGTAGGTTTCGGCATAATCTATCCATTCATTGCCGTAAGTATTTTCAGTTTGTGCCAATAAGAAAGGCGAAAATAGCAAACATAAGATAGCTGCTACATAAAAAGTTAGCTTTTGTTTCATGATTTTTTTTCTTTAGATGTAAAAAATATTCAATACTAAAGTTAGGCAAAAAAAACCAGTTTAACAAAAACATCTTTTTTATTTTTTAGCTGAAAAAACGCTTTTAAGCTATCATTTTTGTTCAAAAAATTAGCCTTAAAATATTGATTTTAAAGCTTTTAAACATAACGAGTAATTATTATTATTATTAGTTGAAAAATAGTTATAAAAAAATAGCTTAACTTCTAAAAACTAGAATGTTAAGCTATTTTTTGATTTTTTTGATTTTCAATGCTTATTCATTTACCCATTCAAAACTCTGAATCATTGCTTCAATATCTTTGCGAAGAAAACGGATAACAGGAGCGATAGAATCTTCGTTTGGCGGAGAATGTAAATATAACGATGCCCAAAGAAAATGATTAGTGCTATCTGTTAAGAAAAATTGTGTAGAAGAAGCTGCATCGCCACCAACATTATAAAAAACGCCCGAAACGCCATCTTTCACACGCATCAAACTGTCTTCGATATAGTCGGCTTTCACAACGTGCTTGAAACTCAACTTGTAAGAATCATTAACCAGCTTGGCGAGTGCATCTGGCTCTTTTCCGATTTCAGAATACGAAAAGTGCATTTGAGCATTGAAATAATCGTAGTTCAAATTGACCCAACAATTGCTACTTGCTTTCGCTATCAATCTTTTCGCTTTGCCTATTTTCGTATAAACAGGCTGCTCAAAAGTAAATGGACAATCGTTGTTCTCAAATTTTTTGTAGCTATGTTCTGGAAAAATAATGCGAGGATAAGCCCGTGGTTTGGGTGTATAATCTGCCGCACAAGCAGCGAAAAGCACCATTATAAAACAAAAAAGTGTTAGGAAAAAAATATTTTTTTTGATAAACATAAGCTCTTTTACCTTCAAAAAAATTAGAAAATCGTATTTTTTGGCGAAAATTCTAAGTAGTCGTTCAGAAGTTTTTGGGCATTTCAGAATAAGATAACACCAAAAATGTCAATGCGTTAGCCACTAAACGAATGCTTTATTAAATCAATAGTTCGGACATTTTTTTCAACAGTTCTCAGTTTAATAAAAAACATCTTTTGGCAAGAGAAACATACTATTTTTCCACAAAAAAGGCCATAGAAATAGCAAATATTGG
>JBMZCV010000155.1:0-11932 GCA_049613665.1 Chitinophagales bacterium
TTATAGCCTTTTGAACTGAAAAATAGTATGTTTCCCTTGTCAAAAGGCATTTTTTTTATTCACCTGAAGATTGTTATAAAAAAATGTCAGAATCATTGAAAATAGAATGTCGAATTTGAAAACAACAAAAAACACTATTTTTCGCCCCAAAAAAGGACTACAACAAAATTCGACACTCCATTTTGAAATAAATAAAAATTACAATTTTATATCTCTTACCTTATCCAACAAAAAATTCAATTCTTTCAATTCTTTAGCAGACAAAGCCGAAAAAATCTTATCCATCTCATGGCTATGTTTATCGGTTTCTACAATCAAATTTTTGCCCTTTTCAGTAATAAAAATATCAATTGTTCTTAAATCCGTTGTTGAAGGCTCTCGTCTCACCAGCTTTTTTCGTTCCAAGCGGTTTACAATGCGTGAAGCATCAGACATTTTATCCAACATTCGCTCTTTTATCAATGCAATTGTGGTAGGATTAGGATGTTGGCCATTCAAAATACGCAAAACATTAAATTGTTGCATCGTAATGCCAAACTTCTTTAGATGTGCTTGCAGATGCGATTTGAGCCAATTATAAGTAAAAACAAGATTGACAATGCCTTTTAGCCGTTGCGACCTAAATTTTTTTTGATGAATTTCTTGCTTTAAGTCCATTTATTCTGTTTTTCTTTGATGTATAAAAATAAACAATAGTTCGGACATTTTTTATAACAATTTTCAGTTAAATAAAAAAACACCTTTTGGCAAGGGAAACATACTATTTTTCAGTTCACAAGGCCATTAAATTTGAAAATATTGGCCACCTTAGCCTAAAAAAAATAGTATGTTTAAACCTTTGATAAAAAAACGTATAAATATCCGAACCATTGAAAATAAAGAAAGTTACGAAATATTAATTTCTCCTCTTCTCATTTGATTCGCTATTAGGTGAGCCTGTCGAGTAGGTGCTGGCAAACGATATGTTGAAATACAGTGCTGCATTAGTTTCAAGGCTTCTGGCAAAGTAATGCGATGCCCTACCGAAATATAAATAGGTTTGACCTTGCTGCGGCTTCGCAAAACGACACCCAACAATTCATTATTATCATAAATATCGGCCGTACTTCCTGCTTCCTCATTCAATTTTGCGTGTGTTCCAACAAATATTTTTTTGGCACACCCAATCGTTGGAACATCCACCAGCAAACCAAAATGTGATGCTACTCCAAAACGTCTATTATGTGCAATACCGTGGCCGTCAAGAACTAATACATCTGGTTTTTGCTGCAACTGTTGCCACGCTTGCCACAAAAGAGGCACTTCACGAAACGACAACAAACCTGGTATATATGGAAATTCTATCGTGCCTACAACTAAAGAACGCTCTACTTCTTGCAAATCTGACAATCGCAAAACGACAATGCTTGCATAAACCGTTGTTTCACCTCTATTAAACGAAATATCCGCACCAGCAATATATTTTACTTCTTTTTGCAATGGCTCGATACGCACTTTTGCTTGTAATTTCTTCTGTATTTCAATCGCCTCTTTCGGCGAAACATCCCATTTATGTGTTAACATGCTTTTTTTTATAACTAAAAAACTGTTGAAAGTTGATACTGAAATAAATGTAACTATTTATGCTGTCGCAATTTTGATTAAAAAATGCTTATTTTCATTTATGCTTTAGCTTTTTTTTGCTCAAGAGCAGTTCTACTCAAAAATAGCTTTGCCTAAAAGTAAATCGTCTGGTTTTTTGTCTCAAAAATCCAAGCCTAAACAATTACAAAAAACAAAAATACTAAAAAATGGCTTTTTTCATCTATCTTTCAGATTTTTTTTACAAAATAAGTAATAGATGTTCCTTTTTTACCTTTATTAAACAAGAAGCAACAAAAAAAACTTATGCTGCATTTTGTGAATAATCACTAATTTAAAAAAACTTTATTAGCTTCCTTTTTGTCGTATCCAAACAATTTAGTTATCTTTATCGCAATATTAATACTAATATTACTACTCAAATTTGCATAAGATAAATGTCATTAAATAGAATAAAAAAACTCTTTAATATTCAATATCCCATCATACAAGCAGGTATGGTTTGGTGTTCTGGCTGGCGATTGGCTTCGGCTGTCAGCAATGCTGGTGGTTTGGGCATTATAGGTTCTGGCTCTATGTACCCACATATTTTAGAAACACATTTGCAAAAATGTTTGGCAGCTACCGACAAGCCTTTTGCTGTAAATTTGCCTTTGTTATATCCAGACATTGACAAACATATTGCCCTCATCATCAAATATCGTGTGCCTATTGTTTTCACATCGGCAGGAAACCCTAAAATATGGACGAAACATTTACAAGAACATAACATAAAGGTCGTTCATGTGGTGTCTAGTGCAAAATTTGCTCTAAAAGCTCAAGCTGCTGGCGTAGATGCTGTTGTTGCCGAAGGTTTTGAGGCTGGCGGCCACAATGGACAAGAGGAAACAACTACCTTATGTTTGATTCCTTTGGTAAAAAAAGCAGTAGAAGTTCCTGTGATAGCTGCGGGAGGTATCGCAACAGGTAGAGCAATGTTGGCTACAATGGCTTTGGGAGCAGAAGCAGTGCAAATAGGAACTCGTTTTGTAGCAAGTGAAGAGTCGTCTGCTCATGAGCAATTTAAAAATAAAGTAATTTGTTTGTCAGAAGGAGATACCGTTTTATCTATGAAAAAGTTGATAGCCGTGCGGCTCATCAAAAATGATTTTTACAAACATGTAGCAGCAGCAGAAGCTAGAGGTGCAAGCCGAGAAGAACTAGCCTTACTTTTGGGGCGTGGCCGAGCAAAAAAAGGCATGTTTGAAGGCGATATGAAAGATGGAGAATTAGAAATAGGGCAAATCGCAGCTTTGTTAGATGATATTAAGCCTGCCGCCGAAATTGTACAAGAAATTGTAAATGAATTTAATGAAGCAAAAGAAGAAATGAATACTTTAGAAAATTTGTAAACATACGATTAAGTAATTAGTGCTTGGCACTTGTTTGAAAATCAAAAAATAAAGCTCATATAGAAATAACTTTGTGGATTTGAAAATAAGTTATTTCTATTGCAAAAAAAGATTGAAATTAGTTTAAAAATATAGCAGAATGAATACTTATAAAGCAATAGGATTAATGTCGGGCAGTTCTTTAGATGGTTTAGATATTGCATACTGTCAGTTTGAATACGAAAATGGAGCATGGGCCTATCGAGTTATTGAAGCCGATTGTGTGCCATATCCTCCGAAATGGAAGTTACGCCTCAAAAAACTAAACCTGCAAAATGCAATGACTTATGTTAAAACACATACTTTTTATGGGCATTTTTTGGGCGAAATGGTCAATGAATTTTGCGAAAAATATAATATTAGCAATGATGAGATTGATTTAATTGCTTCACATGGACATACTGTTTTTCATGACCCACGCAACCGTCTTTCTTCACAAATTGGCGATGGTGCGGCTATCGCTTCTCGTACAGGTATGACCGTTGTTACAAATTTGCGAAATAGCGATGTAGCAGCAGGCGGCGAAGGTGCTCCTATTGTTCCTATTGGCGACAAGTATCTTTTTGGAGAGCATCTTTTTTGTTTAAACTTGGGAGGTATCGCAAATATTTCTTGCAAATTAGATAATGGTGATGTATTAGGATATGACATAACGGCTTGTAACTTGATACTCAATGCGTTAGCCCAAATTATTGGAAGTGAATATGATGATGGTGGGCGTTTTGCAGCAAATGGACGAGTAGCACATGATTTGTTGGCGGATTTAAACAATATGCCGTATTACAAAAAAGGCTACCCTAAATCTTTGAATAATGGCTGGGCATATTGGACGCTCAACAATGTGATAAACAAATATCGAATACGCCCAATGGATAAATTGCGTACTTTTTGTGAACACATCGTTGTCCAAATTGTAAAAGAAACCAATAACTTATTTAACAATCAAGATATTTTAAAAACTGCCAAACAGAGCATGTTGGTTACTGGCGGTGGAGCTCACAATGATTTCCTTATCAAATGTTTGAGTGCTGTTTCGCCTATCGAAATCGTTATTCCAGATACTAAAACAATTGAATTTAAAGAAGCTATGACAATGGCATTTATTGGCGTTTTGCGACTGCGAAATGAGCCAAATTGCTTAGGTGCAACAACAGGAGCAACAAAAGATACCATTAATGGTGCAATTTATCATGGCAACTAGTGCGACTAGACCGAAATAATTGATAGTTAAGTTTCAAAGCAAGTGTAAGGTAACATACCATTATTAACTAGCAAGCATTTAAACTTTGAACAAATAGCTAAATGTTATTGATGAAATTTTTTGATACTTTGTAGAAAACGCTAATATTAGCATTTCATTTTTTTTCAGTAAATTATGATACTCGTAACAGGTGGAACAGGTTTGGTTGGTTCGCATTTACTACAACATTTGGTCAAACAAAAGCAAAAAATACGAGCTATAAAACGCCAAACAAGCGATTTGACTGCCGTAAAAAATATTGCCGATAAGATAGAGTGGCTAGATGTCGATTTGCTAGATGTATATGGCTTGCATCAGGCTTTTGCTGGTGTAGAAAAAGTATATCATTGTGCTGCTTTCATTTCTTTTTCGCCTGCTGATGCCCTGAAAATGAAGGAAATAAACATTAAAGGTACAGCTAATATTGTAAATATGGCTTTGGAACACCACATAAAAAAAATGATTTATGTGAGTTCTATTGCTGCTCTCGGACGCAACAAACGAAATTTTCATTTAGATGAAAATGTCAAATGGGAAGAACACGAACTCAATAGCGATTATGCTTTGAGCAAACATTTGGCAGAGCGAGAAGTATGGCGAGGTGCTGCCGAAGGCTTAAATATGGCAATGGTCAATCCATCTGTTATTTTAGGCACAAACAACTTTCACAGAGGCTCTGGCAAGCTTATTCGACGTGTTTATGAAGGGTTAAAATTTTATCCTGCTGGCGGCACTGCTTTTGTCGATGTCGAAGATGTTGTTCATATTATGATGCAACTCATGGAAAGCGATATTAGCAATCAGCGATTTATTGTGAATGCTGAAAACTTATCTTACGAAGACTTTTTTAGTGTCACAGCGAAATATTTAAAAGTAAAAGCACCAACAGTAAAAATCGGCCGTTTTCTCACCGAATTGGCATGGCGATTCGAGGCTATAAAATGTGCTTTTTTGCGAAGAAAACCTTTAATAACAAAATCATCTGTTCGTATTGCACGGCAAAGATATTATTATGATAATGCTAAAATAAAAAATGCTTTGCAATACGAATTTAAGCCTTTTGAAACAACAATGCAAACTGTATGTAGCTCATTTTTAGAAGAATATAAATAATTTTTTAGCGAAATATATTTTTGTAAAAACATAATTTAGAATAATATGGCAAAAACTTCATGGAAATACATTTTGTTTCTTTTTATTTTGTTCAATAGCTTTTTTGCTTGCACAGACAAAACAGATGATACTAGCGAAACAGCTACGACAACGCAAATTCGTTTCGTAAATATTTCACCTATTCCTTTCGATTTTTTTGTAAAAACAAACGACACAATACTATTTGAAACTCCTTTATCTTATGGCGAAATAAGCGAGTTTTTGCCAATTGATATAGGAAATATTGACTTTGTTTTTTGCGAAGAGCAAAGTAGTAAAAGCATTTTCAATGTTGAAATAAGTGAGTTTTTGGCCGACAATGACTATACTTTTTTTGTAGTGGACACAAATTTTAGCGAAAATCATTTCATCTTGCGAGATGCTGCCATGACCAAACCTAGCTTCGTGCGTTTCACCAATCAATCCAATTTTTATAACTTTGATATTTCTGTTACCACAGTAGATACATCTATCTACGAACAACTTCCTCCTTTTCCTACCGACACTACTAGCACAACAAGTAGCTCAATCTATTTGCCTGCCAATACTTACACTTTTCAGCTTTATGAAGCCATAGAAAACACCTTGCTCAGAACGATTGACAATATAGCATTAAATGCAGATTCAACTTATCATATCAATATCGGCGAGTTGTATCAATCAGCAACGACAGGCGAAGATACCTTAGATTATGAAATAACAAAACAAGCAATTGAAGATACCGCTTATCTTAGCTTCATTCATGCTGCTTCAAACGCACCAAATCTCGATATTTTAGTCATCAATACAGTAGGCGATACCATTGTTTTGCATCAAAATTTAGCTTTTTTACCACCAAATACCAACAATTTTACTACCTTTCTTCCATGTCTTGCTGATACTTATAATTTGCATTTTTTAGAAGCTGGTACACCAATTACTCTTTTAGAAATACCTGATATTCAGCTAAATATACATGAAGAAAAAACTTTTTTGATAAGAGGTTTAATAGAAAACCAAGCCAATGAAGCACCGCTAGAAGTAGTTTCTTTTCCTTAATTTTTTCAATATACATTATGAAAATCGTTATTTTAGATGCTTATACATTAAATCCTAGCGACTTGAGTTGGGAAAAAATTAGAAGTTTGGGCGAAACAACTATTTATGACTATACACCTCCACATTTAACGGTAGAAAGAAGCAAAAATGCAGATATTTTAATTATTAACAAAGTTGTTATCAGTGAAGAAATTTTGCAACAATTGCCCAAGCTAAAATTTATCGCACTCACAGCTACTGGCTTCAATAATATTGATATTCGAGCGACGCAAAAACGAAACATTCCTGTTTCAAATATCCGAAACTATGGAACACCAGCCGTTGCCCAACATACTTTTGCCTTACTTTTGGCACTTACCAATCATGTTGCAGATCACCATCAAAGCGTGATTGATGGACAATGGCAACAAACAAGAGATTTTTGCTTTTGGAATAAGCCTTTGATTGAATTGCACAACAAAACAATGGGAATTGTAGGATTTGGCCAAATTGGGCAAAAAGTAGCAGAAATAGCAAAAAGTTTTGGCATGAAAATAATAGCTTTTCAGCCAAGTATGAAAGCTAGTTTCCGAAACGATATTTTGTTTACAAATGATATGAAAAAACTATTTAGCGAAAGTGATATTATTAGCTTACATTGCACTTTAAAAGCTGAAAATCAAGGCTTTGTAAATAAAAAGTTGCTACAATGTATGAGAAAAACAGCTTACCTTATCAATACTGCTCGTGGTGCTTTGATTAATGAAAAAGACTTGTATGAAGCTTTGCAAAATGGCACAATTGCAGGTGCTGCTCTCGATGTATTGTGTGTAGAACCTCCTACCAAAAAAAATATACTTTTCGATGCTCCAAACTGTATCATTACACCTCACAATGCGTGGGCGAGTTTTGAATCTCGTAGCCGAATGATGGATTTGTTGTATGAAAATATGATGGCTTTTTTGGCTGGAAAACCGAAAAATTTAATTGTTTAACAAATAAATAATATTTTTGTTTCTAATTTCGCCACAAACGTTTCAGCTATTCTCGGTTTAACAAAAGAAACCTTTTTTGATAGGGGAAACATACTATTTTTCAGTAAAACAGGGCATAAAAAAGGCAAACATTAGTCGTCTTAGCCTAAAAAAAATAGTATGTTTAAACTTTTGATAAAAAAAGACCTTAAAAACTAATTGCTGACACAGAAAAACAAACAAGTGTTTTTTTTATAATATTTATTTTATTTCAAAGCGAGAATAGTCACAAACGTTTTGCATCTATGATACTTTTTTATATTTCATTTTAAACGAATAAAAGATATGCGTTCACTAAAAATCAATATTTTACTATTTTGCTTTCTACTCTATTTCTCTGGCTGTCATTTGCTAAAGAAACCAACTAAAACAACAGCAGATGATGGAAAAATAGAATTTGTTTTTTTGCAAATCAATGATGTTTATGAAATTGCTCTGCTAGAAGGCGGAAAAGCAGGTGGCTTGGCAAGAGTTGCTACTATTCGCAAAGATTTGCTATTGCAAAACCGAAATACACTTACTGTTTTGGCTGGCGACTTTCTGAATCCTTCTCTTATCGGAACGGTAAAACACGAAGGAAAACGCATTAAGGGAAAGCAAATGGTAGAAACCCTAAATGTGTTAGGTCTTGATTTGGCAGCATTTGGCAATCACGAATTTGATTTGAAAGAAAATGAATTGCAAGAACGCTTAAACGAATCTACCTTTGATTGGGTATCGAAAAATGTAAAACATAAACAAGGCGATAAATTATCAGCTTTTGTTAAATATCAAAATGACAAGACAATTCCTATTCCAGAAACCTATATTTGGGACATAAAAGACGCAGATGGTACGACAGCAAAAGTAGGAGTTGTAGCCGTAACATTGCCTTTCAACAAAAAAAGCTATGTGCATTACGATGATTTTACACAAGCCGCAAAAGAAGCTTACGACGAATTGGCAGCAACTTGCGATGTTGTTGTGGCACTCACGCATTTAGACATTGCCGATGATTTAAAGCTTGCAGAACAGTTGCCAAATTTGAAGCTCGTAATGGGCGGACACGACCATCATAATATGAGACATGAAGTAGGCAATGTTGTGGTGGCGAAAGCTGATGCAAATGCCAAAACGGTTTATGTGCATCAATTGAAATTGGATAAAACAGCGAAAACAACAAATGTAAATTCTATTTTGATGACGATAGACGATAATATAACAGAAGATGCAACAACCGCAAAAGTTGTCAATAAATGGAATATGATTGCAGAGCGTTCTTATTCAGATTTAGGTTTTGAACCCAATAAATTGGTTTTAGATACTGACGAAGTTTTGGAAGGAAGGGAAGGAATTATCAGAAAACAACAGACAAATTTAGGTTCGATTGTGGCAAAATCTATATCGGCAGCTTATCCAAAAGCAGCTTGTAGCATCGTGAATAGCGGTTCTATTCGAGTAGATGACCAACTGACAGGCAAGATTACACAGTTCGATATTATGCGAACTTTGCCTTTTGGCGGCAGTATTTTGGAAGTGCGAATGAAAGGAGATTTGCTTTCTAAAGTTGTGCAAATAGGCAGAACCGAAAATGTCGGAAAAGGTGGTTTTTTGCAGTTGGATAAAGTGAGTTGGAACGAAAAAGAAAATAAAGCATATATAAATGACAAAGAAGTAGATGCTAATGAATATTATTTGGTTGCAATATCTAGTTTTTTAATGACAGGACGTGAGTCTAATCTCGATTTTTTGACAGAAGAAAACGAAGGTGTGAAACATATTAATCGGCCAGATAAAAACGATAAAACGAATAAGAAAAACGATATTCGCCTGACTATTATTGATTATATGCAAAAAATGAAACAGTAAATTTCCAATGAAAACGTTCTTTTTTTGGAAAAACTGAAAGAGATGACATATTTTAAAAATATTTCATCTCTAAATCAGCGATTATTTTTTAAGACCTTTTTTTATCAAAAGTTTAAACATACTATTTTTTTTAGGCTAAGACGACTAATGTTTGCCTTTTTTATCCCCTGTTTTACTGAAAAATAGTCTGTTTCACTTGCAAAACAATATTTTTTTTGTTAAACCAAGAATAGCTGTATCTAAATTATTCAATTGTAGTTTAATTGCTTTTCCATTTTTTCTTGAAACAATTGTCTAACAACACCATCAGCAAGTCCTATTTTCGGCACAATCACTTGCTTAATCCCTGTTTGTTTCATAATAAAAAGAAAAATATCTAAAGCAGGAACAATAACCTCTGCCCTATCCTTATTCAAATCTTGCAACATAATGCGGTCTTCCAACGACAATTTGTTGAGTAACTCTCGCTCTTGCACTAAATAGTCATATTGCAAAGGGTGACCATATCTATTGTTAGAACGTTTGAAAACTCGATTGATATTTCCGCCCGAACCAATGATAGCTAAAGGCATTTGCGGCTGAATTTTTTGCTCCAACCATTTTTGCAAAGCCATCCATTTTTCTGCTTTTACTTTTTGCTTAAACAAACGAATCGTACCGATTTTAAATGACTTTGAAAGACCCAAAGCATCGCCTTTTAGCAAAGAAATTTCGGTGCTACCGCCGCCCACATCTACATAAAGATGAGCAAAACGCCTATCGAGCAAGTGCGAAAGTTTATTAGACAAAATCAGTTTTGCCTCCTCTTGTCCATCAATCAAGCGAATTTCGATACTACTTTTTTTCTTCACAGCAGCCATCACTTTGTCGCCATTTTGAGCCTCTCGCAAAGCCGAAGTTGCACAACAACGATAATCTTCCACTTCATAAACATCCATAATAAGCCGAAAAGCTTGCATTGTTTTGATGAGTTTAGCAAGCAAAGCTTCCGAAATTCGTTTTTCGGTAAATGCTTCCATTCCTAAACGAACAGGAACTCTATAAAGTTTTATTTTTTTTATGTATAATTCATTCGTATTCTCATCTTTATAGCCTACATCGGCGACCAACAAACGAACTGCATTTGAACCTATATCAATAGCTCCTAATCTCATAATAATTAATTAACATTTTTACAACAAAAGAACAAAAACCTAAACTTTCATCTGTGAATCTATCACAATAGTAACAGGGCCATCATTGATAAGCGAAATTTTCATATCTGCACCAAACTCTCCTGTTTGTACTTTGGTTTGCAAATGACCTTGAATTTCTTCAACAAACTTTTCATACAAAGGAATAGCTACATCTGGCTTTGCTGCTTTGATAAAAGAAGGTCTATTTCCCTTTTTTGTGCTAGCATGTAGCGTAAATTGGCTCACCACAATTATTTGTCCAGCAATATCTTTTACCGAAAGATTCATCAATCCTTTTTCATCATTGAAAATGCGAAGATGAGCAGCTTTTCGACAAAGCCAAACGATATCTTCTTTGGTATCTGCATTTTCTATGCCCAACAAAATGAGCAAACCTTGCTGAATATCTGCTACTTTCTTTCCTGAAATACTCACAGAAGCCTCCGACACTCTTTGTATGACGATTTTCATATTTTTATTTATTTTTGTAACTTTTTGTTTTTATGTGCAAAATCTTTTATAAATAGCTGTTGCTCACAAAAATGATATTCGTGTGGCTGATTCGATGCAATAATCAAAAGGCGATTTTCGGAAAATTGCATGACCATTTTTTCGTACCATTCACAGCCTTCTTCATCCAAATTTGTGGTTGGTTCATCGAGTAAAATAATTTTTGTATCAGCCAAAAGAGCCAAAACCAACTTTACACGCTGTTTCATGCCAGAAGAAAAATATCGCAATTGCTTGTCTTTTGCATGAGCCAAATTGGTGTATTGCAAAGCATTTTCTAGGCTTATATTTGGCAAAAATGGCTTAAATTGCGACTGAAAATCTAGCATTTCATTCAAAGTTAGTCTATCAATAAGTGAAACAGATGGAGCAGCCCAAGAAATATATTTATAAATTTCTTCAATCGTAATTTCTTTATTATCAAAGTTTTCGTAAATAATTTTGCCTTTTGTGGGCGACAATATACCCGACAAAATTTGTAATAAAGTAGATTTTCCAGAACCATTTGCTCCTAAAATTGCATATTTTTGGCCTATTTCAAAAGCATAATTTACGTCTTTGAAAATCCATTCGTATCGAAACCGTTTGCTAATATTTTCTAATCTTATTTTGATAAAAAGCTATTCTAAAAAGTAAATAAATAGTAGCAGAAAAATTATTTTCCACCATGCCGTAAAGATAGTTATAGTTTTTGCATCAAAAAAATAAAAAAATCACATTTTTCAAGAACTTTTTAAGTATTTAAGCTGTTTAGAATAATAATGTTGCGAAAGTAGAAAAAACATGCTATAAAATGCTTGTTTTTTTTTCACAAATTTTTTTTTTTCAAAAAAGTCTCTTATCTTTGCGATGCTTTAAGAAAAAAGCAACTTTTTACCATATTATATATGAGAAAGACCCATAGTGTAATGGTAGCACTCCAGTTTTTGGTACTGTCAGTTCAGG
>JBMZCV010000156.1:0-11926 GCA_049613665.1 Chitinophagales bacterium
TGCTTTCCGCTTAGGAGATATGTATCATATCAAAGAACTACATCCGCTATTACACGTTTTTACGCTACTGCCTTATGTGCCTACGCCTTATTTTTTGTTTGAAAAACTCTTAGAAATAGAAACAAAAGAAGAAAAAAAATGGCTTAGACGAGACTTACAAGAACTTAGACAAAAAGGCTGGATACAACAAGATAATGAAAATGCTTTGTTGGAAAAAGGCAAAGGTTATAAAATGCACAAAGTCATACAGGCTTGTATAGAAACGCAATTACAATCAAAATTTTCAGAAGAACAAAAAGAAAAATACATAGAAATTTTATGGCATATGACATGGGCAGTTTATGAACAAAATGAAATAGAAGCACAAGTGTTTTTGCCCTATTTCGAATATATAACGAACAAAAATATTGTAGGAAATGACAATAAAATCAAGCTAATTGAGGGAATGTCGATATTGTACGGAGTTATTGGAAATTATGAGAGTGCTTTAAAATTTAGAAAAGAGGTCATAGAAATTTTGGAAAAATTGCGAAATATTGAAGATGACTATTTAGCAGCTATATATAGTAATATAGGACTTACTTATCAAAATTTAGCAAACTATCAACAGGCATTAACTTATCAAAAAAAATGTCTAGCGATAAGAGAAGAAATTTTGAATGAAAACCATCCTGAACTAGCAAATATTCATGCAAATATAGGAATTACCTATAAAAATTTAGGAGACTATGAACAAGCTTCGATTTATAATCAAAAATGTTTAGCAACTTGGGAAAAATTTTTAGTTTCTTGGGGAAGATTTTTAGATGAAAAAAGTCAAGATATGGCTATTGTATATGCTAATATAGCAGATACTTATAGTCAGTTAGCCAATCATGAAAAAGCCTTATTTTATCAAAAAGAATGTCTATTGATTTGGGAAGTTTTAGATATAAAGCACCCAAATTTAGCACTAACTTATACTAATATAGCAGATACTTATAGTAATTTAGCTGACTATGAACAAGCATTAGCTTATCAAAAAAAATGTTTAGTAATAAGAGAAGAAATTTTAAACGAAAGACACCCAGATTTAGCAGGCATTTACTTTAATATAGCAGCTACTTATAATGATTTAGCAGATTATGAACAAGCATTATTTTATGAAAAAAAGTGTCTAGCGATAAGGGAAGAAATTTTAAGCGAAAGACACCCAGATTTAGCAAGTATTTATAATAATATCGCAGTTACTTATAATGATTTAGCAGATTATGAACAAGCTTTAGCTTATGAAAAAAAATGCCTAGCGATAAGGGAAGAAATTTTAAGCGAAAAACACCCAGATTTAGCAGATATTTATAATAATATAGGACTTACTTATCGTTTTTTAGAACAGCATAAAATAGCGATGGAATATGTGCAGAAAAGTATTGCTATTTATGAACAATTGCCAGCCTATGCTTTAGCTCGTTTAGAAAAAGCAGAACAGTTGGAAAAGTATATTTTGATGGAGATGAATCCAGAGGAGGAGGCTAAAAAAGGTTGTGCTTTTCCGTTTTTTGCTGCTGTGTTGTTTTTGGGAGGCGGTTTTTGTTTTGCTTTCACTAAAATTGGATTTTGGTAAGTATAAAACCTACCATTATTGAGCCTTTTTGGTTATTTTCTGCTCACTAGCGGTGTTTTTTATAAGCACCTATCGTGTTTTCATACAAAAAAATAAGGCATAAAACATTTTTGAAAAATGCCTTACACCTTGTTTTTTTCTAAAAATCATTCTTGAACTATTGTGCTTTGCTTACCTTTGCTACACCACTTCTATCAATATCGATATTTGGTGTATTGCCCTTGTAAGACAACACGCTTGCACCAGAAGCTTCTCCCTCAAGGCTTTCGCCCACCGAAATTTCGGCACGACTAGCACCCGAAATATCTACTTCTGCCAAATTTGCACGAAAATCGAAAGCCTCCAATTGTGTTGCTCCCGACAAATCCATTTGCACACTTTCGGTAGAGCCAGCGAGTTGTAGTTTTGAACTGCCACTCAAATCTATATCCATATCATCGGCTCGAATAAGAGCTTTGCAACTACTCGCTCCCGTCAATTCCAGAGTGATGGCATTGACATTAAAATCTTTTATCGCCGCTTTCGTTACGCCACTCAAAGACACGGCTTCGAGCTCTGGCATACTGATATAAACATTGATTTTTTCGTTTTCAAACTTTTTGGAAAACCAAGAAGAATCGTCATCAAAATCTATATGTAGCGTTCCTCCTCTTTCTGTCACTTCGAGTTTGTCCAATATTTTTTGGTTTCCTACTAGCGTTACATCATACTCATCGCTTTGCGTCACCAATACCTCAAACCAGCCAGAAATACTCAACTCTTCAAAGTTTTCAAAATCAAACTTTTTTTCTTGGCCTTTCACCTTTTTGCTAGGAAAATTCCAATCTATACTTTTTGCATCGCTTGATTTTGATGCACTCGACAAATTTGGAGCATCGGGCGGAGTTGGAGCATCAGGAGCTTTAGAATGATTTTTTAGCCCTAATTCACCTTTTTGGCCACCCTCAAGAGTCAAACCTTCGGCAAGCATCGTCCACGTTTTGCCCAGCATTTCGCCATCATAAGTGTTCGTCGTATTTTTGATGTCGTAAATAAAATCGCCAGCATCTTCTTTCAGATGCACCGACTTGCCCACAGGCACAAGCAAAGTGAGCTGTGCTTCTTGATTTCGCCATTTATCTGCCTCCGAAATTTCGATATACGGATTGATATGCAAGGTTTCGCCGTCCAATTTTTCTTCAATCACAAGCTGTTCTGCTACTCTTCTTGCCGATTGCTTATTGTTTCCTTTCGCTTTTTTTCGCAATACCAACTGAAACTCATCGCCTTCTGCCTGTTCTACATCTAGTTGCACGCTTTTGACATACATTTTGCTGTTTTCTTCATCAAAAAATACATTGTTGTCGAAAAACATGTTAGAAACCGCTTTTTCGTGAATGTCATCTTTTTTGAGCAAATCGAGATTCAAAATATCGCCAGAAAAACCTAAGCTTGCAGTTTGTTTTGCTACACCTTGTTCCGAAAAGCTATTGGCTGTATTGCCAGTTGTGGCCAGCAAAATACCTAGTGCCACAAACCATAAGACTGTCATAATTCTTCCCCAATGCGTTTTGTAGCGTTTTGGTTTGAAACGAAAAGTGCGACGTGTAACCGTATAAATCAGAAACGAAATAGGAATAAAAATTAGCATAAATACGCAAGCAACCACTACAATCAAAGGCAAAGCAGTGCCAAACAAAAATTTGATAAGCATAGGAGCAAGACTAATAGCCGAAGCTAAAAAGTTGAGGAGTAAAGCAGCCAAACCAATTAATAAAACCATTGCCATAAAAACAATAAAAATGCTAATCAGTTTGGCGACCAGAAAAGATGCTTTTGGCCATGCTTTCCTCAATTTTTCGCCTAGTTTGCTAAAAAAAGACTTTGTTTTCCTACCGTTTTCGCTTTTGCTAAAATCGTCAAAACTCATTCTGATTTCATCAATGCCTTCTCGAAAATTTTTTTCCATATTAGAGACATTGATTTTCTCGCCTTTCATCGCCAATTTTTGGGCCGTTGTTTTTGCCTCTGGCACAATGATAGCCATGATGATATAGACAGGAATAGGAAAACCTGCTCCTAAAATAACGCTAAAAACAGCCGCCAAACGCAACCAAATTGGGTCGTTGATGCCAAAATATGCACTCAAACCAGAGCAAACACCTGCAATCACTTTTTCGTCTGGATTTCGATACAAGCGTCTGTTTTGCTGTCGGTTGTTGGGTTCGTTATTTGCTTCTCCAAAATGCTGTTGCTGTTCCTGTTGCTGTTGTTTTTCGTTTTGTGGCGTTTCAAAAGCACCTGAATTATCAATATCAGCATCAAAATCTTTGGGTTGTCCCATGACTTCGATAGTCATATTTACATCGCTCAACAAAATCACTTGTCGGTGATGTTTTTGCAAAAGCTCTTGAAACATCTCCGCAATACGGCTTTCGATGTCTTCAATGATTTCATTTGCACCCTCTTCTTTGGCAAAATATTGCGACAAAGTATTTAGATATTTTTCGAGCTGCAAATAGGCATTATCTTCTATATGAAAAAATACGCCTCCTAAATTAATACTGATGGTTTTATTCATGGCTATCAAGATTTATGGTGTTTGAATGAATAGAGTTTACGGCACGATTTAATTCTTGCCAAGTGATTTCGAGAGCATCTTTGAAATGTTCGCCTTCGGTGGTGAGCTGATAGTATTTTCGTGGCGGCCCAGACTTCGACTCTTCCCATCTATATGTCAATAAATTTGCGTTTTTTAGCCGTGTCAATAAAGGGTATAAAGTGCCTTCTACAACTAGCAAATTTGCTTTTTTCATTTCTTTAATAATTTCAGAAGGATATTTTTCGTTTCGTGCAATAATAGATAATACACAAAACTCCAAAATTCCCCTCCTCATTTGTGTCTTTGATTTTTCGACATTTACTTTTTTCATAGGCTTATCATTTTTTGGTATATGAAAAGGTACTTGGTTTCGCATAGTACCATTGCAAAGATAGTAGTATAATCTTTTTTGTAGCTAAAAAGTTCCAAAAAGTTTATTTTTTTTTAATTTTTTTTTTTCAAGTGACTTCATGAAAGATTGTATGTCTTAAAATCAAACGGCTGAAAAAGATAGGATATTAATTCATTATAACTTATGCTTATTTTAAAGCCTACATATTTGTTTTTTACAAAGCTTTTTATATATAATTAAAATATTCTATAATATCAAAATTTACATTTTTATGAAAAAACTTTTTTTATTCATGTTGGCTATTGCTATAACTAGCACAAGTGTTTTGGCACAAGAAGAAACTCCAGATGGTTGGAAAAAAGGTGGAGAAGGAATTTTGAATTTTAGCCAAACAAACTTAAAAAATTGGGCAGAAGGTGGTGTGAACTCAACTGCAGCAACCGCAAACCTTGCTGTTTTTGCTGATTATAAAAAAGATAAATTGATTTGGGAAACTGATTTGCGACTCGTAATAGGCTTGATTGGAACAAATAGCCCGACAGACCCAGATGACAAAACAGTCTTTCGCAAAGCAGATGATGTGATTGATTTTGACTCGAAGGTAGGTTATAAATTAAGCGAAAAAGTATTTTGGAGTACCTTGTTGGAGTTTGATAGTCAGATGGCAAAAGGTTTCAATTATGACGATGCAGCACAGCCAATGATTTCTCGTTTTGCGGCACCAGGATATTTGCGTTTTGGTACAGGTATTGATTATAAACCTTACAAATTTTTATCGGTTTATTTTTCGCCTTTAACTTACAAAGGAATTATTGTTGCTGACGAAGATATTGCAGCATTAGGTTTGTATGGTTTGCCAAATGGCGACCAATTTAAGTCGGAAGCAGGTGCTTATTTGAAAGTAGGTTTCAAAAAAGATTTAATCAAAAATGTATCTTATACTTCTAATTTGGAGTTGTTTTCAAATTATTTGGCGACCAACTTTGCAGAAAAAAGAGATAATATTACAGTAACGGAAGGTACGGAAAGTGAGCTGAAAAATGGCGTTTATGTTTTGAACACCGAAGGAAAAAGCCAGCCACAGAGCGTTGATGTACTTTGGGTAAATACTTTTGGTTTTAAAGTAAACAAATATATTTCGGCTACTTTTGAAGCTACGATGAAATATGACCGTGAGGTAGATGTGAATGCTAATAATATTGGTGCGGATGCTGATGGAAATGTTGTTCAAGTAATTGACCAAGGCATTCAATTGAAAAATTTTATAGGTATCGGTTTTACTTATAAATTTTAAGAAACACTAAAACATAGTAAGAAGTTTGGGAAAATTGGGAACGCTGATTTACATATTTGTAAATTGGCGTTTTTTTTATAGGTTGTTATAAAACTTCAACACTTTTTGGTCAGTTTCTTTGTCTTTTATTTGCTCAATTAGAGCTTCCATCGAATTAATTTTTGTGTTCAATAGTTCAATTTGCTCATGGCTGATAACAACAGGTTTTTGAAGGGTTGCTTGTAAGTTATTTCTTTTGCTAGTGTATTGTTTTTTTATATTGTCAATAGCTTGTGTAGCATGTAGTCGAATCCACCAATTGTTGTCGTGCAAAGCAATGTTTTCTAAAGCAATCAGGCCTGTTTCGACAACAATATCATCGCTTCTATTCAAAAAATCTTTGTAATAATCAATGAGTGAATAACGCTGTAAAACATCAACTTTTGCGAGCTGAATTTCAAAATACTCTTGATGCTTGCTTGTGCCTATTTCTGCATAAATCCCTGCTACAATATTAAATATATTTTTGTTTTCACAATTTTCTAAACTTTGAGCAATTTGCAAAGCTTTTGCAGGCGACAATTCATACAAACTTTGCAAAGCAGTAGCACTAACAATATATGAAGAGTCTTGTACTGCTTTTTCGAAAGTATCAATAAAATCTGTTTTGTCTAACTCCTGCAGGCGAGAGAGTGCCGCATTTCGCACTCTAGCATTCTCATCTGTTAGAGCCATTTTTTGTAGTTTCACAATAATGTTAGGGCTTATTCCTTCTTCTTGCAATTTTATTTTTTGTAGTGCTGTTTGTCGAATAAACCAAAACGAATCGTCAAGAGCAGCTATTAAAGTTTGAGTAGCGACTACATTATTTTTTTGATGGCTAGACAAAGTGACAATTGCTTCATAGCGGTCGAGAAATAAAGGAGCTACATGATATTGATAAACATATTCTTGCACACTTTTATGGTCTATTTTTTCGCCTAAAAATATTTTTTTCGCATCAAAATTTACTAGCTTAGGTCTTTTTTCGGCAAAGAAAGGAAAAGTATGCTTACGCTTCGAGATGTTTACTTGCTTTCTTTGAATAGTTGAATCATTCAAATAAATATCAATATCAATAGGAAAATCAAATATTATATTTTCCTCCTGAATTTGCTCTACATTTACAAAGATTTGATTTTTTAAAGTATCATACTGATAATCAATGCTCAAAACAGGATGTCCGCTACTCAAAAACCATTGATTGAAAAATGGATTGAGGTCTCTGCCTGTAATATCCTCAAAAATAAGTCGCAAATGATGAATTTCGGTATCTTTAAAAGCATATGTTTTTATATACTTTTGCAAACCCAAAAAGAAAGCATCATCGCCTATTTCACTTCTCAACAAGTGCAAAACTCTTGCTCCTTTTTGATAAGAGTGTCTATCAAACAGATGTTCTGTGTCGTCATAATAAAACCTAATAATAGCTTCCTGTTTTGTGACTGCTTCTGCCAAATAATGTTTTAAATCCTGATTTAAATGATGGTCAGCAGCTTCTTGGCCATATTTATGAGCTATCCACAAATACTCGCCATAGGTTGCAAAAGCTTCGTTGAGTGCCACATTTGACCACGATTCGCAAGTCACTAAATTGCCAAACCAATGGTGAAAAAGCTCATGAGCTATAACATCTTCATGGTTTGAGTCTAACAATTCTCTATCAGTTTGTTGCACATTTTCAAAGAAAAAAGAAGCAGTCGTATTTTCCATTGCTGCCGACAGAAAATCTCGTACTGCTACCTGCGAATATTTTTGCCATGGATATTCATAATCCAACAAGTCAGAAAAAAAGCTTAACATTTCGGGCGTATTGCCAAAAATAGCATCTGCATGAGCTTCATATTTAGGTTCTACATAATATTCTACCGATTTGCCTTTCCAAACATCTGTTACTTTTGCAAACTCTCCTACTGCTATCGCAAACAAATAAGGAGCATGAGGTTTTGTTTGCTTCCAAACATCTGTTCTAGTTTTGTTTTCATTGCTTTTGCTAGTTACCAAATCGCCATTCGACAAGGTTACAAAATTTTCGGCTACCGTAATGATAGTTTCCTGCGTACAGCGTTGATTAGGGCTATCTATGGTCGGAAACCAACAAGAAGCAGCATCTGTTTCTCCTTGCGTCCATATTTGTCGAGGCTTGTGAGGCATAGCACCATCGGCGTTAATAAAATAAATGCCTTTGTCATAAAAATCAATAGTAGGATTGTGAACTACTAATTCATCGGGTTTTGCAGTATAATTGATGTAAATTTCATATTTTTCGTGTCGAGTATAAGTCGTATCTAGTTTAATCTCAAGCTGCATACCATCATAAAAATGGATTAAAGGCACTTTCTGTTCGTTTTTTATTATCGCTACTTCGTGAATTTCAAAACCTTTGGCATCTAATAATAGTTTTGAAGTAGAATAAAAATAAGGTTGTAAGCTAAGTTGTGCTTCGCCCAAGAGATGCCTCAATTCCCAATTGAAGCTAATTTCTAGTTTGGTATGAAGCAACTCATTCAGTTTATCTTTTGTAGCTTGATAAGGCATTTTGTTGGCGTTTTTTGCTACATCAATCTTATTTTGGGCAGGTATATATTCAGAAAAACGAGAATCAGGGCCACTACTCAAAGAAGCAATTTGATTAGTCGATTGGCAAGCTGCTAGGCACATAGTGTAACTTAGGAAATATATAATATGTTTTTTAAAAGACATATTTTTGCGTTGTTTGTCAAGTAATAGTTAGTTGTTGAGTGGCATATCATTTTCAAAATATGCAAGCTATTGCGAAAAATAGGCACAATATAAAAGAGATTTTTCACGGCAATGTAAATTATTTAACTTATAGAAGTTTTTGTTCCTTGTTTTTAGTTTTATTACTTTTTTCAAACAAAAAAACACACTTTTTAATTTAAAGTAATACTTTAACAATTGATAAACAGTTGATTATTAAGCAGTTATACTTATGATTTTTATGAAAAATGCCACAAATTATATCTTTTGCATTATATAATTTGTGGCATTTTTAGGTTGAGCAAACCTAACATTTAAGCTTGATTTGGCGGCCCACCAAAGTGAATAGGCGGAAAATCATCATTTACTTTTGGCTCGCTAATGCTGCCATTTAAAGCTTCATATTTCATTAAGTTTTCACCCAAAGCTTTGTGTAAGCGTTTGGCATGTTGTGGCGTTAGTAAAATGCGTGATTTCACTTTTGCTTTTGGCAAACCAGGCATTACTTTTACAAAATCGACTACAAACTCTGAGTTGGAATGTGTGATAATTGCTAAATTGGAGTAAATACCATCTGCAATTTCTTCTGTCAATTCGATATTAATTTGATTTTTACGAGGCTTTGGTGGTTCCATATAATTTTTTAGTTTTAAATTTTAGAATTCTTAAACGTAATATACAACAAAGTAAGCACACTACACTATAAAATAAATAAAATTGTTTTGCAAAATGTCAAGCACTATTTTATAAATAACCGATTTTTTTGCTAACCCCTTTGAAAATTAAGATGTTGGCTTCAAGGAGATGTCACATTTTTTAGCCAAAATTATTAGTGCATTGTGTTTTTTTTATAATTGTGTTATAATAAATGAGGTGGAAAGCACTTTAAAAGCACCTTCCACCTTATTTTATATTTATTTTAAATTTTGCTAACAAAGTCTAATAGCTAATTTTTTCGCTAGTCAGTTTTGTGAATAAAGTATTTTTATCCAGAATTGCTATAACAATAGTTCGGACATTTACACATTTTTTTATCAAAGACTTAAACATACCATTTTTTTTAGGCTAAAGCGACCAATATTTGCAAATATTATAGCCTTTTGAACTGAAAAATAGCATGTTTCCCTTGCCAAAAGGTGTTTTTTTATTCAACTGAAAATTGTTATAAAAAATGTCTGAATCATTGCTATAAAAGCAGCTATGAAAAAAAAATTAATAAACAATAACTTTTTGCAAATAAGACTTTTCATTTGCTTTTACAGATACATAATACAAGCCTTTTGCAAAATTACTTACATCAATGCTAGTCATTGCATTTGCTTTTTGAGACCTTATTAGTTGGCCAGTAGTATTAAAAATCTGCACATCAGCTTGTGGCACATTTGGCAAATCAATGTATAAAAAGTCGCTTGTAGGGTTTGGATATATCGCACAACTTAGAGTTGCTTGATTGTCGAAAATGCCATTACACAAATCAACAACTATCGTAATTTCGGCAGTAGAAGTACATCCTTGCATAGTGGTAGCTGTTACGGTATAAGTTGTTGTTTCGGCAGGGCTTGCACTTGGCGAATTGATATTTGGGTCATTCAAACCTTCTATTGGCGACCACGAAAAGCTAGAGCCGTTTGGTTCTATCGCAATAAGTTGTGTGCTACTACCAACGCAAATTGTTTCGTTCCATGCACTAATAGATGGTTGTGGCAATTCATATACACTCAAGCTAACACTTGTTGTTGCGGTACAGCCTGTTTCGTCTTCTACCATTAGCGTATAAGTCGTATTTTCTGCAATTGTAGCAATAGGTGTAGCACTTGTTGGGTCGTCCAAGCCTTCTTCTGGCGACCACAAAAAAGTCAAGTTTTCGCCCACAACACTCAAATCAACGCTTTCGCCTATGCAAACTTTCGTAGTACTAGCCATGATTTGTGCCGTTGGAGTAGAACCTTCTATTTCAATTTCGGCAGAAACCGAACAGCCATTTGCATCAGTCACAGTTGGTGTATATGTACCTATGCCCAATCCAACAGCAGTATTTGTTGCTTGGCCGTCATTCCATATATAATCATAAGGAGCTGTTCCGCCTGTCGCATTTATAGTCGCTGTTCCTAAGTCGGCATCACCACAAGTAGTAGCTATATCGCTAAAGCTCATTTCTGGCAAGCTTGATTCAAAGATTTCGAACTCTGCTATTTTCATACAACCATTTATGTCTGTAATACTAACGGTGTGCATACCTCCAGACAAGTTATTTTCAGTTTCTTCTCCAATTTCTGCATCATTCCACGCATAGTTGAAAGGAGATTCTCCTTCTGTTATGCTAATGGTAGCAGAGCCATTTGCTTGGCCACAAAGTGCGTCAATAGTCGCAATTTCATAAGTTAAAAGCAATGGTTCTTCTATCATCACAATTTCTTCGTATGAGCAACCGATAAAGTTGGTAACTGTTGCACTATATTCGCCAGCAGCCAAATTTGTAGCTATGGCAGTAGTATCGCCATTTGACCACATATATGTTAAAGGGCCAGCAATTTCGGTTGGAACAATTTCGGCAGTACCATCATCTGCACCAGCACAAGAAATATTTTGAGCTATGCTCGCTTCAATAAAAGTGTCAGGGCCATTTACGACAATGAATGTGTCTAAAACACAGCCATCTTCATGATGAACCGTAATGGTATGAGTGCCTACTTCGAGGCTATCGGCAGTATGATGTGTGTCGCCATTGCTCCAAAAATATTGGCATTGGCTGAAAACACACTGGCAGCCATCTACCTGAATAGTAGCTACACCCGTTGTTTCGCCAGCACAAGATACATCGACAACTGCAAGTGCTATGCCATACAAACCTTCTTCGCAAGGAGGCAGTTCATCTTGTGCCAAAACAATATTGCTGCTTATCACGATAAAAAAGAGAAAGGTAACAGTGGATAAACATTTTCTAAATATTCTGCAATTCATAATATTAAGCTTAAAAAGTAATCAAACATAAATAACACAACTACACTTCTAATGTTTTTATTATTGACTTGAAATCATAGCATTAAAAGAGTATAAGATAACTGCTTAGGTAACGGCTTTTGAGATAAGAAATCAGACTATTTGCTTTTAGCCATTTTTTAGCCAAAATTGTCACAACGTAAATAGTTATAGTTTAAGTTAAATAATATTTGGTACTTAGGTTATACAGATTTAAGTAATAGTTTCTTTGTTGGAAAATTCTAGTTGGCTTTTTTATTCTAAATACATTGTAATATAAGCAATTGGCGTTTTAGCCTTTTTATTACATGCTATTTTATTCCAAAAAAAACGACAACTCTCGCCGTTGCTGTGTGTTATCACCAGCAACTAAAAGGA
>JBMZCV010000157.1:0-11590 GCA_049613665.1 Chitinophagales bacterium
AACAAATGAATAACTTTTTTGCAAAAACTATAATAAACTTACTTTACAGTGTACTGTAATTTAAATTTTCTAAGGTTTTTGAAAAGTATTAGCCGTTTGTTGAGATATGACAGGTTTTTAAAACCTGTCACATCTAAGCTCATTTAAAGCTTTTTTTTCAATAACAAGAAAGAAATGACATATTTTTCTAGCCAAAAGAGTCAAATATAAAAAAGAATGGACACTTATTGTATTAGAAATATGCCATTTCTAATACTCTCAAAATTTAAGTAATTGGTATTTTAGCCTTTTTATTCCAAAAAAGCGACAACTCTCGCCGTTGCTGTGTGTTATCACCAGCAACTAAAAGTATAAATAGCGTATTTTAAAGCTCATTTTTTCGTAACAACTTGTTGGTGTTATCGCCATAGCCGTCAGGACAATGAGTTGAGTTTTTTGTTTTCGATAATATTTACAAAATTTTAGATGAGCGATAATAGGAAAATAAGGTGGTAGGCATTTTCAAAATGCCTGCCACCACATATATTTCAAAACAATAACATTTTGAAATAAAAAGCAAATCTTAGGTGGCAGGCACTTCTAAAGTGCCTACTACCTCGTTTTACGAAAAAAGTCGCTTTAATCCAATGATATTCATATTGTCGCTTACATTTTTTTGGGAATAATGTCTAATACCTTTTTGGGACATCATAACATTTTTATGAAACAAACCTTAAAAACTTAAATTATAGTGTACTAAGATGGCCAATATTTGCAAAATTTACGGACTTTTGAACTGAAAAATAGTATGTTTCACTTGCCAAAAGGCGTTTTTTTATTAAGTTCAAAAACAGTTATGCTTAAAAAAAGAGAATAGTCTTGCTTTTTTTCTCAAAGACTTATCACTAAACAATTAATCTTTAGTGGTATAACATATTGAGTGATTTATGCTATCTTTGCATTATGATAACAAATAAAGCAACTTGTCGTAAGTGTAATTCGACAAATCTGGTCAAAAATGGTTCTAATGGTGTAGGCAATCCAAAAAGCAAATGCAAAGATTGTGGTTTTAGTGGCGTTATTCAAACGAAACGTATAGACGAAGCTACGAAAGAAAAGATTGCGAAAGCGTATCAAGAACGAAACAGCCTTCGTGATGTAGGTCGTATCTTCAATGTCTCTCATCAAAGTGTACTTCGTTGGACTAAAAAAAGCGATGATATCTCCTAAGTATAGTAGAAACCTTTTCAGCTTTTGTTGGAGATAAAGTCCTAAAATTAGATGAACTTTGGCTATTTATTCAAAACAAAGGCAATAAATTTTGGCTTTGGATAGTTTTAGGCCGCAGAACTAGACAAACAGTAACTTGATATTATAAGGCTTTTGGTTGGAGAAGTAAAGCAAATAGAGTAACATTTTAAACAAAAAAAATAGAAACATGAGTAAAACACTAACAAAAAAAAGCGAAAGCGTACAAAACTGCTTAGACCATACGCTATTTTCGTGGTCGGCACAAGGAAACCTAAACCCTATTGATGTATCGCACGGAAAAGGCGTATATTTTTGGGACAAAGATGGCAAAAAATACATTGATTTTAGCTCGCAACTCATTTGCGTAAACATCGGACACGGACACCCAAAAGTAGCCGAAGCCGTTGCCAAACAAATGTCGCAAGTGAGCTTTGTATCGCCGAGTATGGCTACCGATGTGCGTGGCGAGTTGGGCAAAAAACTAGCGGAAATCTCACCAGGCCGCCTCACAAAAAGTTTCTTCACTTTGGGCGGTGCCGATGCTATCGAAAACGCCATCAAAGCGGCACGATTATATACAGGCCGCCACAAAATCATTACGCAATATCGCTCCTATCACGGTGCTACTTACGGTGCAATGTCGGCTGGTGGCGACCCTCGCCGTCACTTAGTAGATAGTCAGGCGATGCCCAATGTCGTGCATGTCGAAAATCCATATTTCTACCGCTGTCCGTGGAATAGCGAAACGGCCGAAGAATGCGGAATCAGAGCTGCCGAAAATTTGGAACGCATCATCAGATACGAAAATCCGAATAGCGTAGCAGCGATTTTGATGGAAGGTGAAAGCGGCACAAGCGGCTGCATCAAATATCCGCCAAACTACTGGAAGCTAGTGAAAGAGATAGCCGACAAATACGGTATTCTCACGATTTGCGATGAAGTAATGAGCGGTTTTGGACGTACAGGTGAGTGGTTTGGTGCGACCTATCACGGACTTGAGCCAGATATGATTTGTGCTGCGAAAGGCTTAACTTCTGCTTATTTGCCTTTGGGTGCGTTGATTGTTACTGACGAAATTGCAGCTTATTTCGACGACAATTATATGCCTTTGGGTTTGACATATTCGGCACATCCTGTTTCGTGTGCAGCAGCTTTGGCGGTGCTAAAAGTGTATGAAGACGAAAATTTGCTCGAAAACACAAAGAAAATGAGCATTTATATGGAACAACAAGTAGCTAAACTAAAAGAAAAGCATCCATCTTTGGGCGATTTCCGAAATACAGGTTTGCTCGGCTGCATAGAAGTCGTAAAAAATAGAGAAACAAGAGAGCCTGTCGCTCCGTGGAATGGTTCGGGTGCTGATATGCACATCAATAAGTTGATGGCGGCCAAAATCAGAGAGTTAGGAATGTTTACTTTCGTGAAATGGAGTTACATTTTTATCGCTCCTCCACTTTGCGTTACCGAAGCAGAAATTGATGAAGGCCTGGCGATTATTTCGGCTGCTTTGAGCATTGCTGATGAATATTATGAAGGCTAAACTTTAGCTAATAGGCTGTTTACATCTTATTTTTGATGCTGAGAAAAAGCATTTTTTTTAGTAGCTTTTTTTGCCAAAAAATAAAATTTAAACAGCCTACTAAATAAGCATAAAAGTGATAAAATGTTTTTTTTTTACCAAAAAATACCTATATTCAACATGCAAGTTGAAAAAAGTAAAGTAAATGCCAAACACTATTTAAATAATAGGACGAATTGCTCAACACCTTGAATTTTAGTGTGTTAGCTTTCTATAACTATTTAGTTGTGTTTTTTTAGTTAAAATTGCCACAACATAAATCATTACAAAGCAGTAAATGAAGCTTCATTTATTATTTTACGCAATTTAGTTTCAGATATATCACCTATTTTAACGCCTGTTTTATTTTGGAAAATAAAAGTATTAGAGTTTTTGTTATTCAGTCTATTTTTGTTTTAGTAGCTATTGTTTTTCTCATTCGTTTGTTTACAATGCAAGGCTTGGCCAATGACTATAAAGAGTCGGCAAAAGACAATGTAGTGCGAGAAAAAACAATTTATCCATCAAGAGGTCTCATCTTAGACCGCAACAATAAGCTTATTGTAAATAATGAAGCGGTTTATGACTTAGTTGTCATTCCGAGACAAGCTAAATTGCAAGACACTACAAAATTGTGCAAGTTGTTGGGCATCAACCGAGAAGATTTCGATAAAAGTGTCAGACGGATGAAAGCTTCTAAAGGATATAGTTCGTATCGCCCGCAGGTGTTATTTAAGCAAATTCCAGCCGATGTTTATGCACGCACACAAGAATATTTATATCAATTTCCAGGATTTTATCCGCAGGTGCGAACCGTTAGACGATATTCACGCCGTAGTGCTGCACACATTTTAGGCTACATTGGCGAGGTAAATTCTAGACAAGTAGATACGATTGATTATTACAAAATGGGTGATTATATCGGTATCAGTGGTATAGAACGGACTTATGAAAATGTGTTGCGAGGGCAAAAAGGTTCACGACATGTTATTGTTGATGTGCATAACCGAGAAATTGGAACTTACAAAGATGGAGAAAATGATGTAGAAGCACAGGCTGGCTACAACCTAAATTTGACGATTGACATTGATTTGCAAGAATATGCCGAACAACTCATGGGCAACAAAAAAGGAAGTGTAGTAGCTATCGAACCCACAACAGGCGAAATTTTGGCTTTGGTAAGTAGTCCGACTTACGACCCAAATTGGCTCACGGGGCGTATTAGGGGCGAAGGCATGAAAATGCTACAAGCTGATACACTCAAACCTTTGTTCAATCGTGCTTTGATGGCATATTATCCTCCAGGTTCTACTTTCAAACCTGTGATGGCTTTGTTGGCTTTGCAAGAAAATGTAGTTGGCCCAAATTATTATTATGGTTGTGCAGGCGGATACCGTCTTGGGCGTTTGACAGTAGGTTGTCACGGACACGCTTCTTGCGGTACGGTAGCTTCGGCAGTACAGCACTCTTGTAATGCCTATTTTTGTCATTTGTTTAAACTTTTTATTGAGCAAGACCAATACGACAATGTTGCAGAAGGTTTGTCGGAATGGCATAATTACCTCAATCAATTTAGCTTAGGTCAGCGTATTCCTATTGATTTGCCAAATGTTTTGAAAGGTTATGTACCAGCTCCAGACCGCTACAATCGTATGTATGGCAAAAATCGTTGGCGAGCAAGTACTATTATTTCGCTCGGAATAGGGCAAGGAGAATTGGGCGTTACGCCTTTGCAGTTGGCAAATATGACAGCTATTATTGCAAATAGAGGAGAGTATTATCACCCTCATGTTGTGCGTCCTTTGCCACAAGATACTTTTAGTTTATATAAACAAAAACAACAAGCAACAATCAAAAAGAAACACTTTGAAACCATTGTCGATGGTATGGAGCAGGTAGTATTGGCAGGTACGGCTCGTGTTGCACAAATTCCAGAAATTAGTATTTGCGGAAAAACAGGAACAGCCGAAAATCCACATGGAAAAGACCACTCTTTGTTTATCAGTTTTGCTCCAAAAAGCAACTCCAAAATAGCGATAGCCGTAATGGTAGAAAATGGTGGTTTTGGTTCTACTTATGCCGCTCCAATTGCGAGCTTGATGACCGAAAAATATTTGAATGGCTCTATTAGCGAAAAACGACAACGTCTCGAAAAACGCATTTTAGATGCTGACTTACTTCATTAAAAAAAATGTAAAACAACTAATTTTTCATTCTGACTAAAACATACTTTTATCTTGAATAAAAAAATTATTATCGCCATAGATGGACACGCTTCTTGTGGCAAAAGTACCTTAGCCAAAACAATAGCTAAAAACTTGGAATACATTTATCTCGATTCAGGAGCAATGTACCGAGCTGTTACTTTATACGTTATCGAAAATGGCGTTGATATTTTGGACAAAAAAAGCTTACTAAACGCTTTGCAAAACATCAATGTTAGCTTTCAATACAATGCCAAAACACAACAATCAGATACTTACTTGAACGAAAAAAACGTAGAGCAAGAAATAAGAAGCAAAAAAGTAGCACAAAGAGTGAGTGAAGTTGCTACGATGGCTGAAATACGACGTTTTTTAGTAAAACAACAGCGACAGATTGGCGAAAATAGAGGTTTGGTATGCGATGGAAGAGACATCGGAACAGTTGTTTTTCCAGATGCAGAGCTAAAAATATTTTTGACAGCCAATTTAATCACAAGAACACAACGACGCTACGATGAGTTGCAAGGCAAAGGTATTGTGATGACAGCAGCCGAAATTTCTGACAATTTGCAACAGCGAGATTTCATAGATTCTACTAGGGCAGTATCGCCTTTGCGAAAAGCAGAAGATGCTATCGTTTTAGATAATTCAAATTTGAATAGGGCAGAGCAATTGCAAACAGTTTTGGAGTGGGTAAATGCTTTGCTTTTTGATGAAAAGGCAATTTGCTAACGAAAAAGATGCTTAAAAAGAGTGAGTAAAAATAAAAATGCTTTGTTTTCTTAATAAAAAAATAATTTTTGAAACTTTTTTCCTCTAAAATTTCTTTATTAAGATGAAAAGCTGTATTTTTGCACCCAAATTAGCTGAGAAAGTTAATAAACTGGTTCCATAGCTCAGCTGGATAGAGCAACTGCCTTCTAAGCAGTCGGTCACAGGTTCGAATCCTGTTGGAATCACAAAAAAGGCGATAACTTAATTGAGTTATTGCTTTTTTTATATGTTTAAACCTAAAAAAATGAAAAAGTGTTGCTTTACTTACCTAAAAGCCTTATAATTACATGATAGATAAAAAGCGTTTGATAGGCTTTCATGGAACTAATTTTTTTTTAGCTAGAAAAATAGTTACTGATAAATTTACTGCTCAACATAATCCAAAACACTGGCTTGGACAAGGTATTTACTTGTTTGAGGAAGAATATCTTGCAAAGTGGTGGGCAGAGGGAAAATTTAAATATCAAAAAAGTGCGATAATAAAAGTTACTATTGAAGCTTTAGAAAGTCAAATCTTAAACTTAGATACTCAAAAAGGAATGACTTTTTTTCGCCAAAAAATAAAAGAATTACTAATATCTAACAATAATTTGAAAAAAAGCCTATCATTTAGTCGGAAAACACCATATAAAAATATATGTTTATTATTAGATTTGATAAAAAAAGAACTTGGTATAAAAGTAATCATTGGTACTTTTGTTAAATCAAATCCTACTTATGCAGAAGATAAAGAGTATTATTTTTTTCAAAAAAGACATTCGCTTCCATCTACTCTTTTCTATGCAAATTATGATGAAACTCAAATATGTCTAACAGATGAAAGTGTAGTCATTAACAAGGAAATATTATCACAAAATGAACAAAAATGGCAATAAACTTGTTTAATTATGCAATTAGTTGAAAAGTAAATTAACTTCGTTTTAAAGCTAATACCTTGATTGCCAATGTGTTAGAAATTAATTAACCTTTAATTAAAGTGGTGTTTAACACTTAGTTAAATAAATTTTAATATTATGAAAGATATTAATGAATTAGTAGAAGAGTTAGCAAAATTATATGGCATAGAAATAATTGATAAACCTAATAGTCATGTAGTTGAATTAGAAGATGGTACACGCCGTACATTAGACGAAGAAGATTTTTATACGGCAATGGGTTTATCAAATAAAATAGAAAAAGAAATTTACCATTATAAGAAAACTATTTTTTTAGAAAATACTACTTCAAAGCACGATTTAAATATCTTGTTAAAAGAAGCTAATTTAAATCAAACTTGTTTTAGTTCAACAAAATATAATACTCATCAATACGCTGCTTAAAATATGGAAGTACAAAAACAAGATAAACTACATTTTAGAGGAGTTCATATAAAATCGGTACATTATGATTCTTTCGAAGCTTTTGTTTTTCAAGAAGGCATAAAAATGTCTGTAGATGCAAAGTTGAAATATTCGAGAATTTCGGAAGATGAATTTAGTATTTTAATGAAAATTACATTAAGTGCAGAAAAATATTTTTTATTAGAATTGGAAGGAGAAGGATTATTTGAAGTAAAAATGGCTCAGGATGATAAAGAAAAGAGACAGGCTTTTATAAACAATAATGCTCCTGCTATCATGTTTCCTTATATGAGAGCTTTTATCAGTAGTTTCACGGCAAATTGTGGAGGCGGATTGATACCAACGCTAACAATTCCACCACAGTTTTTAAGTGGAAATTTGGAAATTGTAGAATCAGAAAAATAATTATTTTTAATGCCATCTAGCTAGATTTTTAGTTAGATGGCATTTTTTGTAGATGTTTTTTTAAATTTGTAATTATTTAACTCATCCTTTATTTTGTCTTCTAGCAACATCAATAAAACTTTTGATATGAGGTTCTGTGTTTTAATAACCGTTCAGCATAGTTATCTTTTTTATGCCTTTTAGTCAAACAAGAAAATATATCACGTCATCCTAAACTAAAAGTAATCATTAAAAATAAAAAACTGTTTAGCTCATCCAATTCGTCCAAGCTTCAGGATTCCATTTAATAGTTGTTTTCTTAGGCTGCGTCCAAAACTCGATAGAACTCTTGCCTGTGATGTCGCCAACGCCAAACTTAGACTCGTTCCAGCCGCCAAAACCGAAAGGCTCACGAGGCACAGGTACACCAATGTTTACGCCCACCATACCAGCACTTGCACGTTCCATAACATATCTTGCCATCGCACCGCTTTGCGTAAAAACAGCCGCAGCATTGCCATAATTCGAGCTATTTTCGATAGCGATAGCCTCATCTATATCTTTCGCTCTAATGATAGAAATCACAGGGCCGAAAACCTCTTCTTTCGCAATTCGCATATCTGTCGTAACATGGTCAATCACCGTTGCACCGACATAAAAACCACCTTCTTTGCCTGCTACTGTTGCATTTCTGCCATCTACTAGCACCTTTGCACCTGCTTGTTCTGCCTCTGCAATATAGCTTTCGATGCGTTCTTTAGCAGCTTTGCTAATCACCGAACCCAATTTGTCGCCAACTGTTATGTTTTTCGCTTCTTCGCAAATTTGAGCTACGATATGGTCAATTTTTCCTACGCCAACCATAGCAGCAGCAGCCATACAACGCTGTCCTGCACAACCAGCCATTGAAGCCGCAACATTAGCTGCCGTCATGCCCAAATGTGCATCTGGCAATACGATTAAATGATTTTTTGCACCACCTAAAGCAACGCTTCTTTTCAAATTGGCAGTAGCACGTTTATATACAATTTTGGCTACTTTGGTAGAGCCTACAAATGATACAGCTTCTATTCCCTCGTTGTCGCAAATAGCTTCTACGATTTCTTTGCCACCGTTCACGATATTGAAAACGCCGTCTGGCAAACCTGCTTCTTTCAGCATTTCAGCCATTTTTATCGTACTCAATGGCACAACTTCTGATGGTTTCAAAATGACGCAATTGCCGAGAGCAAGAGCATTTGGTACCGTCCAATGTGGCACCATGTGCGGAAAGTTGAAAGGCGTGATAGAAGCCACTACGCCCAAAGGTGCTTTGTCGATACGGCACTCTACGCCACGACTTACTTCCATAATTTCGCCTTGCACAAGCTGTGGAATAGAGCAAGCAAACTCTGTCAATTCGATGCTTTTGCTCACTTCGGCAGTCGCTTCGCCAATGGTTTTGCCATTTTCGATATGCACGAGATATGCCAATTCGTCCAAGTTTTCTACGATGAGTTGACGATATTTATACAAAACATCTACTCGCTCTTTTACCGTTAGTGCCGACCATGTTGGAAATGCAGCTTTTGCAGATTGTACGGCTGTGTCCAAATCTGTTGCAGTAGAAAGTGGTACATTCGATAATAATGAGCCATCTAAAGGACAGATGACTTCTAATAATTCGTGTCCGTTGTTGTCGTGAAATTCTCCGCCAATGTAGTTTCTTACATCTTCGTATTTTTGTGTTGCGGTTTGCATTTTATTTTTATTTTTTTTTGCGACAAACCTTCAAGGTTTCAGAAACCTTGAAAGTTTAATAATTAATTAAAATTAGATATTTAAGTGCCAAGCACCTATTTAATCAATGATTCTGACATTTTTTATAACAATCTTCAGTTGAATAAAAAAAACGCCTTTTGACAAGTAAAACGTACTATTTTTCAGTTCAAAAGGCTATAAAATTTGCAACTATTGGTCACCTGAGCCTAAAAAAAATAGTATGTTTAAGCCTTTGATAAAAAAATGTATAAATGTTCGAACTATTGATTTAATAATAGGACGATTTGAATGAACGTATTGATATTCAGCGTGTTAGTTTTCACTATTTTGTAGAATAAACCTGTCAGACTACTTATATTCTGGCTAAAAGCTCTTTCTTTTTACTCATAAATTCTTCTTCTGTCAAAATGCCTAAGTCTCTCAGTTTTCCTAGCTTTTTCAAAGTTTCAAAAATATCGCCAGCATCTGTTTTAAAAACGCTATTTTCTGATTCGTTAAATTCTGTTTCAAGCTTAAGTTCGCTATCTAAAATAGAAGAAATTGGAGGAGGTACTTCGCTAGTGTCCTCGATTACTTCTTTCGTTGCTTTTTTGGCAATATCAATACTAATATCGTTTTCTAAAATAGGCATTTCGCTAGTGCCTTCGATTACTTCTTCTGTTACTTTTTCAGCAATATCAATACTAATATCATTGTCTAAAACAGGTACTTCGCTAGTGTTTTCGATTATTTCTTCCGTTGCTTTTTCGACAACATCAATGCTAATGTCGTTGTCTGAAACAATAATTTCTTCGGCATCTTTAACTGCTTCTTTTGTTTTGCTACTGATATATTCAATACTGATTTCGCTATCTGGAGCAGGAAAAGTTTTTATTTTTAAAGGCTTTTCTTCTGCTTTTTCAACAATTTTTGGTCTTGCTTTTTTAGGCAATTTTGCTTCCTCAAAAGCTTCGTTATACAGTTTTTGAGCAGCATCAAAATCCAATTCAATTAGATGTCTGCCTGTTTCCAAGTGATTAACAAAAACTTTGGCTAAAGCGTAAGTAGAAAATTTTGCGTCATCATCTCGCATAAAACTTTCTAATTTTGACGATAAAAAACTTGTTTTTGAACCTTTATTTTTAGCTTCGGTAAGCGTTTCGATAATCTCTTCACCAATATCTTTTGGAAAACTCACTTGATAGCAATAGCATAGTTCTTTCAACATATCAAGCTGAATATTTGCAATGCGTGAAGTGCTTGCTTTCACGGCTAAATTGATATGCTTATTAATGATTTCTTTTGATTCTTTTTCTAAAAAATCCATGTCTTTTTTTATAGGTTTTTAATGGTTTTGTTTTTTAAGAAAAAGGCATAAATTTTAAGTTACGTCAATTTATTTCTCTGAGAAATAGTATGTCTAAACTTAAAATTTATGCCTAAAAATTACAGTTCTGTCAATTTGTTATAAGTTTCAGGTCTTCTATCTCTGAAAAACTGCCATGTAGAACGCACCTCTTCGATTAAATCTAAATCGAATTCAGCAACAAGCAATTCATCTTCTGTTTCTGATGCTTCTGCAAAAATTTGGCCACGAGGATCGACAAAATAAGAAGTGCCATAAAAGCGACCTAAATCCCACGGTTTTTCTTCGCCTACACGATTGATACAGCCCATGAAATAGCCATTTGCAGCAGCATGAGCAGGCTGTTCTAGCTTCCAAAGATACTGCGAAAGTCCTGCTACGGTAGCCGATGGATTGTAAACAATTTCAGCACCATTTAAGCCTAAAGCTCTTGCACCATCAGGAAAATGTCTGTCGTAACAAATATAAACGCCAATTTTTGCATAGCGAGTTTGAAATACAGGATAGCCCAAGTTGCCAGGTTTGAAGAAGAATTTTTCCCAAAAGCCAGAAGTATGTGGAATGTGATTTTTGCGATATTTGCCCAAATAACTACCATCAGCATCAATAACTGCGGCAGTATTGTATAAAAAGCCAGCTTGTTCACGCTCATAAATTGGCACAATCATAACCATTTCGTACTTTTTGGCGTATTCCTGCATCATTTCTATCGTTGGGCCTGGCACAGATTCGGCAGAAGCGTACCATTTTCGGTCTTGGCCTGGGCAAAAATAAGGCGTGTTGAAAATTTCTTGCAAACACAAAATTTGCACACCTTGACGGCCTGCTTCCTCAATATAAGGAATGTGTTTTTGAACCATAGCGTGCATTATTTCTTGAATGCTGCCTTCGCCTTCGGTCATCGGAAGGCTCATTTGTATGAGACCAGATTTTACTATTCGTGGCATATTTTTATTTATATTTTAAATGGTTTTTACATTTAAACCTTGAAGGT
>JBMZCV010000158.1:0-11504 GCA_049613665.1 Chitinophagales bacterium
AGGGTTAAAACCCTATGCTATAATATATTACCCCTTTGGGGTATCATAACATTTAACAATTCAAAAAAAATGACGACTACGATGTTATCACTAATAAATTGTTATGACAAAAAAAGCAAAAACGAATTATTTACTTTTTAGTTGCTGGTGATAACACACAGCAACGGCTAGAGTTGTCGTTTTAAGAAAAATCTAGCTTTACACATTTCCTTTCACAAAAACATCTGTAAACTGAAACTTTTCGCCATCAAAAAGACCTTTATCACTCAATTTCAAGTTTGGAATCACGAGCAGAGCCATAAACGATAAAGTCATATAAGGCGAATGTAGCGGCGAACCCAAAGCTTTTGCCATTCTATCGAGTTCGGTATATTGTCGTGCTACTGTCCACGCATTTTCGTTGGTCATAATACCTGCAAGCGGCAAAGGCAAGACGGCTTCTTTTTCGCCATCAACAGCTACAAGGCCGCCTTTCGCTTCGATAAGCAGATTTACGGCACGCAAAATATCGGTATCAGTAGCACCTACCGCAATTATATTGTGCGAATCGTGAGCCACAGAGGAAGCTATTGCACCACGTTTCAAGCCAAAATTTTTGATGAAAGCTAAAGCTACTTCTGCATCTTCGTAGCGATTGACAACAGCTAATTTTAGCACATCATTTTCAGTATCAGAAATTGCATTGCCAGACGAATCAGTTTTCACTTTCATCTCTAAAGCATTGGTTATCAGTTGTCCATCTAAGGCTTCGATGACTTTGATATTTTCGGCAGTTGCTTTTATCTCAAAATCTTTGAGCGTTTTTTTGCTAGTTTCAAAATTATTGAGCAATTCGCAAGAACGATATTCTAGCATACTCGTTTTTTCTTGAGCCACCAAATAGCCGTTTATATAAGTGCTTTCTACTTCAAAATCAGTCAGATTATTGACGACAACCATATCAGCAGCATCGCCTACTTGCAACAAACCGACATCTAAACCATAGTGTTTGATTGGATTGAGTGAAGCTACTCGCAGCACCTCCATCACATTTAAACCTCTTTTTACAGAGCGTTTCACAAGCTCATTGATGTGTCCAACTGCCAAATCGTTGGGGTGTTTGTCGTCGCTACAAAACATCAATCTGTCGCTATACGTTTCGAGCAAAGGTATCAGAGCTTCGTAGTTTTTGGCTGCCGAACCTTCTCGAATAATGATTTTCATGCCATACATGAGTTTGTCTAAGGCTTCTTCGAGCGTAAAACATTCATGGTCTGTGCTGATGCCTTCTTCGATGTACTGTTTTGCGGCTGCTCCTCGCAAGTTGGGTGCGTGGCCGTCTATTTTTTTCTTATACTTTTTCGCTAAAGCAATTTTCGCCATCATATCTGGGTCTTTGGCCAAAACGCCAGGAAAATTCATGACTTCGCTCAAATATTTGATGTTGGGATATTTTTTGAACAAATATTCAATATCATCTGCCGTAATCGTGTTTCCTGCTGTCTCGAAAGTAGTAGCTGGAACGCAAGGTGGAGCTCCAAAATGACATTTTAAAGGTGCTGCTTCTGCATTTTTTATCATAAACTCAATGCCTTCCAATCCCAAAACATTGGCGATTTCGTGAGGGTCTGAAATGGTCGCTACTGTGCCGTGCAAAGATGCCATTCGTGCAAACTCGTAAGGCGTGAGCATAGAGCTTTCGATATGAACATGAGCATCGACAAAGCCAGCGATAATGAAGCTTTCGTAAGTATCGTTGTCTTCATAGATTTCGCTAATTCTGCCGTTTTCAATGACTATTGTGCCGCCATAAATGCGGTTTTGCACCAAATCGACGATATTGCCCGATATTTGAGAGAGTTTTATCATAAGAAATCCTTTTTTTGCGAAAAATGCTTTTTTTAGAGTGCCAAAGATAAGGCTTTTTAGTTTGATTGTTTTCATAAAAAGACGTAAAAAAATATTACTTTTGTAGCATATAACTACCAAAATAGATTTATTATACAATAAAGTGAAAGCTAACAAAATAAATGTCAATATGTTAGCACAAATCAGAGTGTATAATAAAAGAGTGCTTGGCACTTACCAAAACACAAAATTAGCAAATGGGTTTATTTCAACATTCTATTCTAAAAAAACACGCTCGACAACTGCACAAACGTAGCGTAGAAAGAGCTTGGCAAGTATTTACAAATCATTTTCACAATCCGAAGGTGCAAGAAAATATCAGAAAAGCGAAAGAAGAGCAATATCAAGAAGGTTTTTTAGATGATTTATTTGTTAAAGTTTTCGGCTATACCAAAAATCCTGCTCCAGATTTCAATTTGACGACCGAACTGAAGAATGCGAAAGATGCCAAAAAAACAGATGGTGCGATTTTGCAACTCAACAAAGCACTAGCTGTCATTGAGCTAAAAGGCATGAATACGACCAATTTGAATAAGGTAGAACCGCAGGCTTTTGGCTACAAAAACAATCAGCCAAATTGCGTATATGTCATTACGTCCAATTTTAGAAAGTTGCGTTTTTATATCGACAATGCTGTTGAGTTTGAGGAATTTGATTTGTTTGAACTTACCAGAGAACGATTCGATTTGCTTTGGCTTTGTTTGGCGAAAAATAGTTTGCTAAAAGGTGTGCCTAAGCAAATGAAAACCGAATCTTTGCTGCGAGAAGAAGAAATTACGCAAAAATTGTATAACGATTATTCGGATTTTCGGAATACTATGTTTGAAAATTTGGTCAAAAATAATCCAACTTACGACAAACTTACGCTTTTCAAAAAAACGCAAAAACTCCTAGACCGTTTTCTATTTATCTTTTTTGCAGAAGACAGAGGTTTATTGCCGCCAAATATTTCGAGAAAAATATTATCGGAATGGCAACAATTGGAAGAGTTAAACGAATATCGCCCTTTGTTTCAGCATTGCAAAAAACATTTTGGCTACCTAAACAAAGGTTATAAAGGCAAAAAGTACGATATTTTCGCCTACAACGGCGGTCTTTTCGCCAACGACAAAGTGCTAGACAAAGTAAAAATAGACGATAACATTTTATACAACTATATTTTTACTTTGAGCGGCTACGATTTTGCAAGCGAAATCAGCGTCAATATTTTGGGACATATTTTTGAACATTCTTTGACCGAAATCGAGGAAATTCAAGCCGAAATAAATGCTGATAAGCCGCTAGAAAACATTGGCAAACGGAAAAAAGACGGTGTTTTTTATACGCCAAAATACGTGACAAAATACATAGTTGAGCAAACCATAGGCAGATTTTGCGAAGCGAAAAAAGCGACATTGAATTTTGTAGAAGATGATTTTTATGAAAAAAAGAAAGTCACTCAACTCAAAAAACAGCTCGAAACATATAGAAATTGGCTGTTGCAAATTACGATTTGCGACCCTGCTTGCGGTAGCGGTGCGTTTTTGAATCAGGCACTAGAATTTTTGCTTGCCGAGCATGAATATCTTGATAATTTGGAACGGCAAATTTCTAAAAGCAAGAAAATAGGCATTAAAAATGTCGCTGATTTGGTGCTGCGAAACAATATTTTTGGCGTAGATATAAATGAAGAATCGGTCGAAATTGCGAAACTATCTTTGTGGCTGCATACTGCACAACAAGGCCGAAAATTAGTGAAACTCAATGATAATATTAAATGTGGCAATTCGCTGATTGACGATGTGGAAGTTGCAGGCGAAAAGGCTTTTAGTTGGCAAAATGAGTTTTCAAATATTTTTTCGGAAAAAGCTGGTTTTGATATTGTGGTGGGAAACCCTCCTTATGGTGCGAAAATGCCCAAAGTAGCTATTAGTTATTTGATAGAAAAAATGAAAACGCAAGGTTTGAGCAAGAGAATGTCGGATTCTTATTTGGCTTTTTATATACAAGCTTTGTCATTTTTGCTCAAAAAAGAAGGTGTTTTAGGTTTTATTACGCCAAATACATGGCGATTGACGGCAAGCGGCCAAAATTTTCGCAATTATATTTTGTCCGAAAATTTGAGTTTGTACCATATTGTGCAACACAGCGAAAAAGTTTTTCCAGATGCAACGGTAGATGTCGATTCTGTTTTCTTACAAAAAACGAATGACAAACAATTTATAGATATTACGATTGGCGATATTCGGAAAGAGACAAATTATCAGCATAGAATGTTGCAAAAAGATTTGTGTCAGAAAGATTATATCAACTTGTATATGACGCAAACGATGTGCGATTTGAAAAAGAAAATAGCGGAACGGTCTTTTTTCGTGAAAGATTTTTATGATATAAAAAATGGCGTAAAACCTTATGAAAGAGGCAAAGGCAAGCCAAAACAAACAGCCGAAACGCTACAAAATAAACCTTTTACAAGCAAAAAACAACTAGATGCCAGCTTTGTTCCTTTAATCGGTGGTAGCCAATTTCATAAATATCGTTTGCTTTGGAACAGCGATTATTGGATAAAATACGGAAAACATTTGGCTGCACCAAGAGATAAAACGATTTTTGAGGCAAAAGAAAAGCTTATTTTTCGGCAAACTAGCGATTCTATTATCGGTACTTTGATTGGCGAAAACTATGTGATGCGAAATAACACACATATTTTATTGAAAAACGAAAAATCTATTATCGAACTGAAAGCTCTCTTAGCGATTCTCAATTCACGGCTGATTGATTTTTATTATTGGACAATGAATCCAGAACGAGGCGAGGTTTTAGCAGAAGTCAAAGCTTTTCATATCGGCTTATTGCCTTTTCCAAAAACAGAAATTTCAGAAACATTTTTTGCCCAAAAAGCAGATGAAATATTAAGTTTTCATGAAAATTTGCAAAGCCAGAAAAACCGTTTTTTGCGTCGTGTGAAAAATAGTTTTGCGATAGAAAAGATGAGTCGCAAGCTACAATTTTTCTACAATTACGATTTTAGAACTTTTGTTTTGGAACTAAAAAAACTCAAAATCAAACTTTCGCTAAGAGAGCAAGATGTTTGGGACGACTATTATTTGGAATATAAAGGCGAAATTGATGCTTTGAAAATGAGTATAGTTGCCACAAATAAAGCGATTGATGCGGCTGTTTATGACTTGTACGATTTGACGGAAGAGGAAGTGAAAGTGGTGGAAAGGTAAAAATGGTGAATTAAAATGAAAATAAAAAAGGCAGACTTATAATTAAGTCTGCCTAACTAAAATTTAATATTTATTTCCATAAAGGTGCTTCATTCCATCTATTTAGAAAACCTAATTTATAAATAGGCATATCAGGATTATCGGAGATTAAATTTAATATTTTTGTTTTTATTTGATGATTGGAAGCCACTTTATTACAAAGATATAACATTGATGAAATGATTAAAAATGGTTTCTTTTTTTGAACAGACAACAAATCTCTATCAAGCCATAAACCTATTGGGTTTCTAATGTGTTCAATTGGTCTTTTTACCATAGTTCTACTCCAAAGCCTTGAGTGATGAGCAATAATATTTCGGACATAAACAATTGCTTCTAACCAACTAGAAAGTTCGCTATGAAGATTAAGCCCCATTTCTTTTGCAATAGTTGATTTTTCTGGTAATTGATGTTCTAGGTTTTTATATAATTTAGATAATGTTCCCATCGAAGTAATTTCCAGTATTTTCCATGCTGCTGCGTCAGTATTTGGATATTTTCTCTTATGGTCTTTTATGAAAATTTCTTGGCTATAACCAAACTCCCTTTGGAGATGATTAAGATGCTGTTGATGTTTATGAGAATTTGTAAACAAAGAACTATCAAGATACCAAGTAGAACCGAATGACATTGATAAATAGTATATCATTTTGGTGCGTAGAGCAATTTCAATCATTTCAATAGCATCGAAAAGAATGAGTCGCAAATGTCTATCAAAATTATATCGTTCAATAACGGTTTCAAAGTAACTATTAGGAAGGAGTGTATGGCTGGTTTTGTTTTCTTGCATATCCCACCAATACCCTTTTAAGCGGTAATAACTTATGTTTTTTAGGAAATGAGTAGCTTTTGTTTCATCACGAAAAAGCATACCTCTACTTTTTAATAGCTGTATTTGTTCAGCTATACTTTTTACTGGTTTATTTGACATAGTTTATATAAAAAAGAATGACCCGAGTGCAGTTCTTATGGTATGCAGCACGGGTACTGTTAATGCAAATTTAATCTTTTTCTTTATACTTTACAACTTTTCAATTAAATTTTTACTGAATTTTTCAATAGCATCTTCTAAATCTAAAAAATTGCCTGACGAATACAATCTAGTTAACTCTTTTTCCAAATTCGAGATTTCTAACTTTATAAGTTGAATTGTTTCTCCTTTTGCGTGTAAAGGTTTAGGAGTAAAAATATCAGTCCTTAAAGTATCAATTTTTAATAGAGAAGCTAAGTCATGAAATACGTCTTTTATCGTATCATTTGGGTCATATGGTCTTAAAAGGTTTTGATTGGCATTGGTGTCTGGATTAGTATTTAGCTCTTTTTTTAATTTTGTTAAATATGCTAAAAAATCATTACATTTACCTTTTACTAATTCACTATGACTATTTTCTTCCAGCTTTTCTTTTATTGTAGCTAATTCTGCTTCTGCTTTTCTAAGTTCCTCTCTCACATTTTGGTTTAGGATTTTTTCTTTTGCTTCTAAATAGGTAATTTTCTTTTTAGTTTCAAAATAATTTTTTTTGTTGTTAATCATAATTTTCGTTTTTTGTTATTGAACTGCTTTTTGTATAAAAAAACTATGTCAAAAGTTCCATTTTTCAAAAAAAGACTACATCATCATAAGTTTGCCTTTTACAGATATAAGACTTTCATTCTTTCTACAATTACGATTTTAGAACTTTTGTTTTGGAACTGAAAAAACTCAAAATCAAACTTTCGCTGAAAGAGCAAGATGTTTGGGACGACTATTATTTGGAATATAAAGGCGAAATTGATGATTTGAAAATGAGTATAGTTGCCACGAATAAGGCTATTGATGCGGCTGTTTATGACTTGTACGATTTGACGGAAGAGGAAGTAAAGGTGGTGGAAGAAAAAGTTTAAAGACTTAGTGAAACAGGTAAAAAGAATGCTCTTATATAAAATGAACACCTTGATTTTCGATATGTGAGCATCGCAATAAAGTGTGTATTGTAAATATTGCTTGACACTTAGATTTCAAAAAAACAACAAAAAAACACTACCTTTGAACTTATCTTTGCAAAAAGACGTTATTCTGTTTGTTTTTGCACAAAAAACAAATAAAAGAGCAAAAAATATTTTAACAAGAAGATGGCTAATACAAGATATTATAAAAAAAATAGAAATCGAATTTCTTTATATCCAAGAGATATTTTTGAAAAACTAGAGTTTGATAAAATACGAGAATTGTTGCTAGAAAAATGCAAGAGTCCACTAGGAAAACGATATGTCGAGCGAATGAAACTGCGATTTGATGCAGAAGAGATAGAAGAACTTTTGCGAGAAACTGCCGAGTTCAAAAAACTTGAAATGTTTGAAGAACTGCCTTTTCCATCTGCAAATTATTTGGATATAAGTGAGGAACTCAAACTTTTGGCTGTCAATAATTCGGTGTTGAATGAACAGCAGTTTTTTCGTGTTTATCGTGTATTACAACAAATTCATGCTGTTTTCAGATATTTTGAAAGCAATGAAAGCGATAGAGCAACACGCTATCCGAGTCTGTTTGCATTCATTTCCGATTTGAATTTCAACAAAATGGCTCTGCGACTCATCAAAGATGTACTCGACAAAGATGGAAAAGTGCGAAGCGATGCCTCAAAAGAATTGGTGCGTATTCGTCGAGGAATCCAAAGCTGTTATAGAGATTTAGACCGAAAATTTAATGCCATTATCACCGATTACAAGAAAAAAGGCTGGCTTTCGGATACCATAGAAAGCGTTAGAGCTGGCCGTCGAGTGCTGTCGGTTACTTCTGAACACAAGCGGAAAGTAAACGGAATTGTACACGACCTTTCTAGCACAGGCAGTACCTCTTTCATTGAGCCAGAAGCGACTTTGCAAATCAACAACGAAATTGTAGAACTGCAACAGGCCGAAAGACAAGAGATTTATCGCATCTTGAAGCAGCTTACCACAGAAATCAGACCTTTTGCCGAAGATTTGGCAGATTATCAAAAAATATTGGGCGTGTATGATTTTGTTAGAGCAAAAGCCTTGTTTGCCATCGCCACCAACTCACATCAGCCTCGCCTTTCTGACGATAAAAGTGTAGAGATTTTCAATGCTCGCCACCCTTTGCTATTACTCAAAAACAAAAGCGAAAAGAAAGATACCATACCATTAAGCATGAACCTTTCGCTCGCCAACCGTTTGCTAGTAGTGAGCGGCCCGAATGCTGGCGGAAAATCTGTGATGCTAAAAACAGTCGGTCTCATGCAAATCATGTTGCAAACAGGAATGCTAGTTCCTTGCAACGACAATTCTATCATGCATATTTTCCAAAAAATATTTGCCGACATTGGCGATGAGCAATCTATCGAAAATGATTTGAGTACATATAGTTCTCGACTAAAAAACATGCGTTTTTTCACCGAAAATGCCAACGCAAAAACCCTCATTCTCATCGACGAGTTTGGCTCTGGTACAGACCCAGCACTTGGTGGGCCGATTGCCGAAGCTATTTTGGAACATTTGAATAGCAAATTTTGCTATGGCGTTATCACTACTCACTATTCCAACCTAAAAGTTTACGCCACCGAAACAGCAGGTATTTTCAATGGCTGCATGACTTTTGACCACCGAAATTTATCTCCTTTATACAAACTCGACATCGGCAAACCAGGCAGTTCATTTGCTTTTGAGTTGGCTTCGAAAAGTGGTTTGAGCAAAAAAATTATTGCACGAGCAAAATCGAAAGTAGATTCTAACTACAAGCAATTTGATGAACTTTTGACCAATTTGCAGCGAGAAAAACAAGCTGTTTTGAATCGTGAAAAGGATTTGACAAAACAGGAACAAAAATTCAAAAACTTGATAGCTCAGTATGAAAAGAAAACGGCAACGCTAGACAAACAACGCAAAAAAATCATTTTGGAAACGCAAGAAAAAGCTCAAAATTATTTGCAAGAAACCAACAAGCGTTTTGAAAAGATGGTGAGAGAATGGAAAGAAAATAAAGGCGAAAAGAAAATCGTTAAACAAATAAAAACCGAGCTGGAGCAAGATAGAAGCAAGGTAGAAAAAACGATTGAAAAACTCGAAGACCAAATTTATTACAAAGACATAAAAGTGCCTGTTACGAAAGGTGTTTATGTGCGTTTGTTCAATGGAAAAGAAGTGGGCGAAGTCTTGCAATTGCGAAGAAATCAGGCTATTGTCGAGTTTCGAGGCTTGCGAACTCATGTGCCGCTAAAAAAATTGGTGGTGGTAGAAAAAGTAGAACCGCCAAAAGAAAACACAAGATACCAAAGCTCGCTTTACAACTCTTTGGAGGCACGCAGCGAGTTTGAAAGCACGATAGATGTACGAGGTATGCGACGTGACGAAACACTCAAAAAAGTAGAAGGTTTTATAGACAAAGCTTTGATTTATAATATTGACGAGCTAAAAATTATTCATGGTTTGGGCGATGGCATATTGCGAAAAAGCATTCGTCAGATGTTGCGAAAAGTGCGTGCCGTGAAAAGCGTACACGACGAAGAACCACAATATGGCGGTTCTGGCGTGAGCATAGTAGAGTTGACTTAGAAAAAAAGGTGTGATAAAGTGATTTTTTTCGTAAAATAGCAGTAATTTTGGCCATTTCAATGAAAGAATAGCCTATTTAAATTGTTTCATTTATATTGAAAGAATATTTTTCAGCGAAAAGCTAAGTAACGCTCAAAAAATAGTTTCTTTATTTGCGTTTGATATTTTCTGACCTACTTTGTTGAAAAGCCTCGCCGTAGCTATGGCTATGACTGTGTTTTTCGCCTTGTAGCTCAAAAATCTCCGACTCAAATCGTGAACTTATTTTTTTACTGTTACTAAAACATCGCATCGCTATCATTCACAAACACGAACTATGTCACTTTCGTTAAAAGACATTCGACAACCTATCGTAAAAGAACTCGAACATTTTGAGCATGAATTTCGAGAGGCTATGCGTGCCAAAGTAGCACTTTTAGACAAAATCATGTATTACATTGTGCAGCGAAAAGGAAAGCAAGTGCGACCAATGTTTGTGTTTTTTGCAGCCAAATTGTCGGGCGATATTACGGCAAAAACCTATCGTGGTGCTTCGCTCATAGAATTGCTGCATACGGCTTCGCTCATTCACGATGATGTCGTTGATGATGCTTACGAAAGACGCAGTTTTTTTTCGGTCAATGCCTTGTGGAAAAATAAAATAGCCGTTTTGGTAGGCGACTATTTGCTATCGAAAGGTTTGTTACTCTCTATTGATAATGGCGATTTTCGGTTGTTGCAGCTCGTTTCAAAAGCCGTAAAAGACATGAGCGAAGGCGAGCTTTTGCAGATGGAACGCAGCAGAAGATTGAATTTGGACGAAGATATTTATTTCGATATTATTCGCCAAAAAACCGCTTCTCTGATAGCCTCTTCTGTTTCGGTAGGCTTTGCTTCTGTGAATGATGACGAAGAATTGCAGAAAAAAATATGGACGATAGGCGAAAAAATAGGCATTGCGTTTCAGATTCGTGACGACTTGTTTGATTTTGGCAGCGAAAATGTAGGAAAGCCAACAGGCATTGATATTCAGGAAAAAAAGCTAACTTTGCCACTCATTTATGCCATCAATCACGCTTCGGAAGCCGATAAAAGACGCATTATTTATACCATAAAAAAATATAACAATAATAAGAAAAAAGTAGCTGAAGTCATTGATTTTGTGCATAAAAGTGGCGGCATCGAATATACGCAAAAAGCGATGTATCGTTATCGGCAAGAAGCACTAGATTTGCTCAAAGATTTTCCAGACAACGAAGGCCGTCGAGGCTTGGAACAATTGCTTTGGTTTACGACTGAACGCAAAAAATAATTTTTTTAACTTAATTCATTGTAATTTAAGCTTAGACCTTCAAGGTTTTAAAAACCTGGTCTGAACATATGATAGTGCATATTTTTTTATATTTGACGCTTTTGGCTATAAAAATATGTCATTTCTTTTTTGTTATTTAAACAACTTAAATTATAGTGTACTTAAAAAACTCTATTATCATTATGGCAAAGAAAAAAACGAAAAACGAAAAAGAAGACAAATCTCTCAAAAATTATAACATCAACATCAACAGCTTTGGCGAAGTAGAGTCAAACATGACTATTGATGAGATAAATGCTTTTTTGAACAAAAATACAAAAGATAAAAAACTGCAAAAAGATAAAAAATAAGTGCCAAGCACTATTTAATAAACGGTCGATTCGTTGCTAACGCATTGATAATCAAGGTGTTAGCTTCAACGAGATGTATCATTATTTTTGTCTAGTTACTTAGAAATTTTGAAAATGTGAGAAATGACATCGTATGTTTGCCTTGTCTTTACTTTTGAGTATAAAATACTATAT
>JBMZCV010000159.1:0-11481 GCA_049613665.1 Chitinophagales bacterium
CGATTATCATAACATTTTTATGAAACAAACCTTAAAAACTTAGATTACAGTGTATTTAGTCCACTATAAAGCAAGCTTTTTTCAATATGAGAAATGGCATATTTGCTAAAAAACGATAGACCACATTTTTTTATAGTCGTCTCTTTTGGCTAAAAAATATGTCATTTCTTTTTTCATCTAAAAAAAAAATGATGCTTTTACAAAAACTATAATCAACTTGCTTTACAATATCTTTAGTCAAAATAACATAACACCTAACAAACTTAACTACTAAAAATACCTTAATCCATATTTCGCTAACTTCAACCCTTTTTTTACTTATAGTCTTAAAAAACCCTTACGACAAAATGACGAAATATACAACTTACAACAAAGAAGATGTTTCTATAAAACGCAAAAAACAAACCCTCCACAAAATACTGTTTGTGGGTATCAATGGCATTGCAGCCAGTCAAAATTTTGCCAACAACAAATATTTATGTGTTACATTGTTTTCGAACCAGCAAGCCATAGAATGGTTAGCAGAAGAAGCTATGTCTATACAACTCGGATTTGCTCTACCTATTTTTGCGATTGTTGGAGATATAGATTGGCTAAAAGCCGACAATTTTGCACTACTAAAAGCTATTAAGTCGCAAAAAAATTTGAAAAAGACACCGATTGTTGCAGTAGCCGAAAAAAAAGCTACTCAAATCGAGCAAGTAGCATGGTTAAAACAAGGCATTGATGATTGCTACACCTTGCCTATTGATTGGCGAAAGCTATATACACGTCTTATTTTTTTGAAAGAAATGAAAGCTATATCACAAAAAATAGACTTAAAAAACGATAGCATTTTTTCTGAAAATGGTTTAAAATTGCCTCGTAGCAAACGCATATTAGATATAGTAGTAGCTATGAGCGGCCTAATCATTTTTAGCCCTTTATTATTATTGATTGCATTGTTCATCAAATTAGAATCTAAAGGAACAGTTATTTATGCTTCAAAGAGAGCAGGAACAGCTTACCAAATATTTGACTTTTACAAGTTTAGAACCATGTACGTCGATTCCGATAAGCAATTATCCGATTTGCAACATTTGAACCAATACGCTTTTTCGGATACCAAAACGCCCAAAACTTTTGTTAAAATACAAAATGACCCACGAATCACACACGTCGGAAAGTTTCTGCGAATGACTAGCCTCGATGAATTGCCACAGTTATTCAATGTCTTGAAAGGTGATATGTCGCTTGTCGGAAATCGCCCCTTGCCTTTATACGAAGCCCAGCAACTCACTTGCGACCATTGGGCAGCTCGTTTTCTTGCACCTGCTGGAATCACAGGGCTATGGCAAATATCGAAACGAGGAAAAAAAGAAATGTCGGCTAATGAACGCATAGAACTCGACATTGAATATGCCAAAAATTATTCGTTTTGGAACGATTTGAAAATACTACTACGCACCATTCCTGCTATGATTCAAAAAGAAGTGGTATAGCATCAAATTATTCTTTTTTAAGCTAAAAAAAACATAAAAATGCTTCCATTAGTATCTATTATTACGATAAACTACAACGAAACAGCTTTAACATGTGATTTGCTCAACTCTATTCAAAAAATTGATTATCCAAACTATGAAATTTTAGTCGTAGATAACAATTCGACGGCTAAACCCTTGATTATCAAAAAACTATATCCAAACGCAAAGCTTATTATGAGCAAAAAAAACTTAGGCTTTGCAGGTGGAAATAATCTAGGCATTGAGCAAGCACAAGGAGATTATTTGTTTTTTGTGAATAATGATACGATATTAAAACCCAACTGCTTGAAATTTTTGGTAAAATATATGCAAGACTTGCCAAATGTTGGTGCAATTAGTCCCAAAATTTGCGATTATGAAGCACCTCATTTGTTGCAATATGCAGGCAGCCAACCCATGAATTTTTATACGGCTCGAAACAGCACTATTGGCTACGGAGAAGCAGATAAACAGCAATACAATCAAGTTCGGCAAACTCCTTATGCTCATGGTGCTGCTATGATGGTGAGCCGAAAAATGATTGAGCAAGTTGGCAAAATGCCAGAACAGTTTTTTCTATACTATGAAGAATTAGATTGGTGTGAGCAAATCCGAAAAGCTGGTTTTGCTATTTATTTTGTGCCAAACGTAACTGTTTATCACAAAGAATCGGCATCAGTAGGAAAACAGACTGCTCGAAAAGCTTACTATCTCACTCGCAACCGCATTTTGTTTATGATGCGAAACGCAACTCATTTTCAGCTTTTTGTTTTCCTATTTTTCTTTTTCTTTATTTCTATTCCCAAAAATACACTTTATTATTTAACGCAAAAACAATTCCAGCATTTGCGAGCTTTTATCGCTGGCATACAATGGCACTTTAAAACTGAAAAACCCTTAAAATATGACCACTAATAATGTCTTAGATTACGAACAAAAATATCACGAAAAAATACATCATAGCTATGAAAGTGATGCTTATTTTGAGGCAAAAGCTTTTGTAGCCCAAAAAAAATATTTTAGCAAAATAAATGAAAAATCTATCATTTTGGATTATGGTTGTGGCTTTGGCCAAAATATCTATTCTCAGCAAAATGCCATTGGCTACGATGTATCGAAATATGCCTTACAATTTTGTAGAATAAAAGGTATAGAAGTAACCTCAACTTTAGAAGATATACCAAAACAGAGCTGCGATATTGTTTTTTCGTCTCATGCCTTAGAGCATATTCCTGCTCCGCAAACAGCAATAAAAGACATGTATAATAAGCTAAAAAAAGATGGAGAACTCATTTTAGTGTTGCCTGTCGAAAAGCATGGAAAAGCTTCCTTTGAATTGGACGAAAACCAACATTTATATTGTTGGAACTTTAGAACTATCAATAACTTATTGATTTCTAATGGTTTTCAAATAAAAAATAATAAATATATAAGAGGGGCAGCCTATCAAAAACTATTGTTTCTTTATGGCGTAAATAAAACCTTATATTATACTTTAACCACTCTAGCAGCTTATCTTTTTGGAGTGAGAGAAATGATGATAGTAGCCACAAAAAAATAAATTTCATGAAAAACAAACAAACCATTAAAGTATTACAAACGATTAGACAAGGTAAAATTGGCGGTGGCGAAACCCATGTACTTGACCTTGTGAAACAATTGGATAAAACACGGTTTGAACCCATTGTTTTGTCTTTTACAGACGGCCCAATGCTAAAAAAGTTGAAGGAAATGGGCATAAAGACGAAGGTTATTTATACTGAAAAGCCTTTTGATATGAGGCTGTGGAAAAAAGTATATGAATGGGCGAAGTCGCAAAATATAGACTTAATTCATGCTCATGGTACTAGAGCAAATTCCAACTCTTTTTGGGCAGCCAAACAATTAAATGTCCCAATGATTTATACGGTGCATGGTTGGTCTTTTCACCCAGAGCAAAGCACCATAAAACGCTTGATGAGAGAATATGGCGAGCGATTTTTGACCAAAAAGTCTGATATAACAATTGTCGTTTCCAAAAGTAACAAAAAAGACGGCCAAAAATATGCAAAGTTGAAAGATGCCAAAACAAAGCTCGTCAATTATGGAATAGACATCTCAAAATTTAATCCTAACAAAATAAGCTCAAAAAATGTAAGGCGTGAATATCGTATTTCTGATGATAAAATTCTGGTGGGCTATCTCGTCAGAATGACTATTCAGAAAGACCCTTTTACGATGCTGAGAGCGGCTGCAAAAGTTTTGAAACAAACAGATAAAATTGCATTTTTGTTTATCGGAAGCGGCGATTTGAAAAACGAAGTTTTAGCTTTGGCAAGCGAGCTTGGCGTGCGTGACAAAATTATTTTCGACGACTTTCGGCAAGATATTCCAGACGTATTGCGAGCCATCGACATTTATTGTTTGCCTTCTTTGTGGGAAGGCTTGCCGATAGGTTTGCTCGAAGCCATGAGCATGAAAAAAGCCGTTGTCGCTACACCTGTCGATGGCACAAAAGAAGCTATTGTAAGTGGCGAAAATGGCATTTTAGTGCCTTGCAAAGATGACGAAAAACTCGCTACTGCTATTTTGGAACTTGCTAAAGATAGAGAAAAAATCAAAATTTTTGGCGAAAAAGCCTATCAAACAGTTTTAGAACGGTTCACACTTCCTGTTATGGCTAAAGAAGTTGAGACGATTTATGAAACCGTGTTGGTGGGCTAAAGAAAAAAGAGTAAATTGTATGTGATATATAATTTGCTCTTTTTTTATGCTAAAAAAACATCTTATTTGATGAAAAAACAAAAAAACAAACTAATTATTTTCCTATCTTTTATGCTCCTTTTCTTCTCCTGCCAAAAAGAAAATGAAAAAACAGCTCTTTATTTGCACGCTTCGCATTTGCTATATAATGATGCAAGCATACAACAAATGGATACTACATTTCTAAAATTTGATTTAAGCCCTTATAGCATCAAAATGTTTGGTGGCGATTTGACCTACAACTCAACAGGACAAATCACAACTTTGAATTATATCGACAGCTTACTCTATCTTTCGGACACAACAACTCTTTTTAGCGTTGGCAATCACGACTACTCTAGTTTGAGCAACTTGCAGAGTTTTACCAATCGACTCTCTTATTATACCTATCACAAAAATGACATCACTTTCATTGTTTTAGACACACAAATCGACCACAATGATATTGTTGATGCACAATTGCAGCTTGTGCAAACTGTGTGCGATACCATCAACGAATCTAGCCATCTTATTGTATTACACCACAAATTGCTTTGGCTCATGGACAGCGATTCTTTACAACAACAAGTGCCTACTATTTCAAATGGAAATATAGGAGATTGCTTTCATTGTCTCGATTCTTGCAATTTTTACACAGAAATATATCCTTTGTTCTTGGCGGTAAAAAATCGAAATATTGAAGTCATTTTGCTGGCTGGCGACATCGGAAATAAGATAAAATCTTTTGAGCAAACAAATGCAGATGGCATTGTTTTGTTGGCTTCAGGAATCAAAGCATCAACAATGGGCAATAAAGTGCTAGTTTTTGAGCATCAAATCGCAGATAGAAAGCTAAGTTGGGAGTTTATAGACTTCTAATTTTCAAAATTTTCAAAAAAAATGTAATTTTGTGTTTTATTGCAACACAAATGAAGAAATTGAAAACATATACGACTTTAAGCAGCATACAACATGAGCTTTTGCAAGGCAAGATAACTTGTCAGCAATTGGCAGAAGACTATTTGCAACGCATCGAAAAAAATGAACATCTCAACGCTTATTTAGAAGTTTTTGCGGCCGAAACCATAGAAAAAGCAAAACTAATAGACCAAAAAATAGCCAATAAAGAAGCATTAGGCCGTTTGTTTGGCTGCATGTTGGGTATAAAAGATGTTATTTGTTATAAAAATCACAAGGTTGGAGCAGCGTCAAAAATTTTAGAAGGCTTCGAGTCACTTTACACCGCAACAGCTCTTGAACGTTTGTTGGCAGAAGATGCCATCATCTTAGGCCGTCTCAATTGCGACGAATTTGCGATGGGTGGCAGCAATGAAAATTCGGCTTACGGAGCAGTACGAAATGCTTATGACAACACAAAAGTTTCGGGCGGTTCTTCGGGTGGCTCATCAGTAGCAGTACAAGCCAATCTTTGTTTGGCTGCTTTGGGCAGCGATACGGGCGGTTCGGTGCGACAACCTGCTGCTTTTTGCGATGTCATTGGCCTAAAACCTACCTATGGCCGCATTTCTCGGCACGGTTTGATAGCCTACGCTTCCTCTTTCGACCAAATAGGAACACTAACGCAAAGCACCGCAGATGCTGCTATTTTACTCGAAATAATGGCTGGAAAAGACCGCTTCGATAGCACTTCTTCGAGCCAAAAAGTGCCAGCTTTTAGCGAAATAAAATCGTTGAATCAAAAAGCAAAAATCGCTTATTTCAAGGAAGCTTTAGACGCTGACGGTTTAGACGAAGAAATAAAACAAGAAACACAAAAGCTGTTAAGCCAACTAAAATCAGCTGGCCACGAAGTTGTCGCCATTGATTTTCCATATTTAAAACACATTGTAGCCACTTATTATATACTTACAGCCGCTGAAGCTTCTTCAAATTTGTCTCGCTACGATGGTATTCATTTTGGCTATCGCAACAAAACAGCGAAAAACATGGATATGACTTACAAAAAAAGTCGTAGTGAAGGTTTTGGCAAAGAAGTGAAAAAGCGAATTATGTTGGGGGCCTTTGTGTTGAGTTCAGGCTCATATAATGCTTATTATGCAAAAGCTCAAAAAGTGCGGCGGTTGATTTATGAGGAAACCTGCAAGATTTTTCAAGACTTTGATTTTATCGTGATGCCAACAACGCCAACAACTGCTCCTAAAATTGGCGAAAAAGACCAACAAGATGCTGTTAGCGTTTATTTGGCCGATATTTTTACGGTGCAAGCCAATCTTACAGGAATGCCAGCGATGTCTTTGCCATTGTTTCAGCACAGCGATTCTATGCCTTATGGTTTGCAAATTGTGGCCAATAAATTTGAGGAGAAAAAAATGCTGAATTTTGCAGACTATTTAATGCAAAACTTTAAAGCTTAGAAAATAGCTATATTTAGCAGAACAACAAAAATAAACTGCTCATTTTGGGTTGCTAATACCTTGATAGTCAGTATGTTAGCAGCCCAATTATTGTTTGTTCAGCAGTTTCAGTTTTGATGTTTCAATCATAATTAGAAACTTACAATAAAATATTGCATTATATTTTATATGTAAAAAAGTCGTCAGAAAATCAAAAGAGCGACCTTTTAAAAATTAGTCTTTTGGTGCAAAAAAAGCGTTAAGCACAGAAACCTGCCTGAGCGATTTTGAAAAAGTGTTTGTTTCTTCAACAAAAATCAAGTAAACAAGTCTAAAACATGTTTAACAACAAATTTAAGCGAGTTTTTTCTGTGACAAAAGGCGTTAAGATTTTTAAACAGTCTTGACTTTTTTTGGTTCGTTTTTTTGGTCAAGCAAAAAAATGAATAACAGCCGAAAAGCGGGCTGCCTGAAAGACATAAGGATAAAATGTTTTTTAAACATACAAAATAATTACCAAACAATATTTGCCACAGTAGTTTCAAAGCAGAAGCGGCTGTTGTTTGGCACTTATGATTTAAGCTCAAGAAACAAATGGCCATAATGTTTTCGTATTTCACTCGCAAACATTTCAAAAGGAAAATCATCGAAAATGCCATAATCATACACATATTCCATAAACTTTCCACCTTTTCGGTCATATTCTTGAAAAATAGAATCGGTTTTGCCATCAAATTCCAATGGTGCAACACCTAGTTTGTCGCACAGGCCTTTGTTGAAAGCTGGCGTAGCTTTTACCCATTTTCCATCTAAAAAAAATTCGTTGTAGCCATGAAAAACAAGTAAATTTGTTTTGAGCAAAGCTTCTATTTTTTCCGTTCCAATGTGGTTGCGAACAATCGTAAAACCAAAGCGACTTGGCACACCGATATGTCTAGCACACGCTGCCAACAAACAAGCTTTTTCTATACAATTGCCATAATTTTTTGTGAGCATAAAACTTGCTTTAAAGGCTTCTGGCTTCAAAATAAGATGATAAGGATTGTATAAAAATTCATCACGCACCGCATAATATAAGCTAATAATTTGCTCAGTTTTCGTGTCTGTTTTCGAAATATGCTTTTGTGTATAAGCAATAACGTCTTTGTGTTCGCTTTCTACGAAATAAGTGGGTTTTAGGTATTGTTGCATAATTTTTTCTTTTTCTTAAAAAACAAAAACGCTTGCATTGCCGCAAACGTTTTAGTAAAAATACTATTTTTTATCTCAAATACAAAAAGCGTTCTGAATCGAGTTTTACAAGAATAAATAATAAAACAGTAAAACCAAACAACGACGAACCACCATAGCTAATAAATGGCAATGGAATACCAATAATTGGTACGAGTCCGATAGTCATACCAATATTCACGGCAAAGTGAAAAAAGATAATGGACGTAACGCCATAGGCATAAATACGGCTAAACTTCGATTGTTGTCGCTCGGCCAGATAGATAATGCGGAGCATGAGTGCCAAAAACAAGCCGATAAGCACCAAACTTCCCATAAAGCCGAACTCTTCGCCGATGGTGCAAAAAATAAAGTCGGTGCTCAACTCTGGCACAAAATTTCCTTTGTTTTGCGTACCTTCCAAAAAGCCTTTTCCCCACAAACCACCCGAACCAATGGCGATTTTCGACTGATTGAGGTTGTAGCCAATCGCACGAGGATCTTCTATCGTGCCTAGCAATACGCCAATACGGTTTTGCTGATGCGTTTCTAAGATATTGTTGTAAATATAATCTACACCTTTCACATAAATTCCACAGACAAAAATGAGACTTAACAAAATAAGAACAAGTCGTTTTGTCATAAAAGCAAGAAAAAGAAAAATGACAGAACAAACAGATAAAACGGTTAAAAATACGTTTGGTGTAGCATATAAAGAAAGTAAAGTAACAGCAATAACAGGAACAATAAATGTGATAGTTTGCGACATAATTGCTCTTTTTCCTCTATAAAAAAGAAAAGTGAGTATGATAATCGTGACAGCTCCCATGATATAATAAAAGGGTATGAGAAGGCTCAAAATAAATAGAATGACCATCACAACTCCCAAAATCAAAAAGCCACCAGACAGACCTTCTCTATACAACACCAAAATAAGTGAAGTGAAAACAATAGCCGAACCTGCATCACCCTGTAACAAAATAAGCAACATCGGAATGACGATAATAATGCCAGCGATGAGCTGCTCTCGAATATTTGTTAAGGTAACTTCTAGCGAACTCAAATATTTGGCTACTGCAAGACAAGTCGCAAATTTGGCGATTTCGGCTGTTTGTAGATTGAAAAAACCCAAACGAATCCACGATTTCGAACCCGATATTTCGGCCCCTATTATGAGTGTTAGCACTAGCATAAAGAGGCCAAAGCCATAGATGAGATAGGCGAAAGCGGTAAAAAAACGAGTGTCTAGTATTTGTATAAAAAAAGCAAGGCTCAATGCTGCAATTATCCATATAGCTTGTTTTCCATAGTGGCGGCCTTGATAAAAAATTTCGGCATGTTCGGGGTCATAGTCTGCGGTGTAAATGGCTATCCAGCCAATCAGAATTAACAAAAGATAGATGATTAGCGTTACCCAATCAATATCGACTTTTCTGCTGCTCATTATTGTCGTAAAATATAAAAAATGAAAGGTAAAAAAAGCAAAACTTCACTGCCAAGTGCTTTTGAAATAAGACGCTATTTTTTACTAAAATCCTGAAAAAATCAAGAAATTAGTTTTTAAATACGGTCATTTTCTTTATTAATATAAGTAGTCAGACAGATTTATACTATAAATTGAGGAAGCTAACACGCTAATTTTAAAGATGTTAGCACAAATCAACTGTTTATTAAACTTAGCTACTTAGCGGTTTGTAAATTAGCTTAAAAAAATCGTTTTTTTACTAAAAAACACATAAAATTCTCAAAATGTTATGAAAACAAAAAAAAAGTATTTTATACTGTCTATTTTTTGCCATTTTATTACAAAAAATTAAGTCTTAGTTTTTTTGAGTAAGCAAATAGGTGTGAAAGTTCAAACTTTTTGGTAAGAAAAGCCAAAGTATTGCTAGTCAAGCTTTTATGCAGATGTCCTTGATATTGAGAAAACAATTTTGTTTTTCAAAATGAATGAAAAGTAAAAAAAAAATAAAAAAAGCAGTATTTTAGCCTAAAAAATACTAAATTCTTTTTTTGAGCTTAAAAAAATGAAAACTATGTCGCCTGAAAAGATTCTGAAACAACACAAAATGAGATTGACCAAAAGCCGAAAAGCAATTTTAGCGGTTTTTATATCACAAAATAAAGCTATTGGACAACCAGAGCTAGAAAAACAATTGGCTCATTTCGACAGAGTAACCATTTATCGCACTTTAAATGCTTTTTTGGAAAAAGGCATTTTGCATCAGGTGTTAGATGATATGGGAGCTACAAAATATGCTTTGTGTTCGGAGCATTGTAGCGGACATGAACATCAAGATGAGCATATACATTTTAAGTGTGTATCATGCGAGCGTTTGGAATGTATTGCAGATATACAAATTCCTATTATCAAATTGCCGAAAGGTTATACTTTTCAAGATGCCAGCTTGCTAGTGCGTGGTATCTGCGAAACTTGCCAAAAATGAGCCTAATATATTCTAGCTTTTGAGTAGTATGGTAAACAAAATGTGAAAGCTAAACCACTAATTTTCAAGCGTCAGAGCAATGAAGCAATCTTTTATTAAGCAATGATTCAGACATTTTTTATAACAACTTTCAGTTGAATAAAAAAACGCCTTTTAGCAAGGGAAACATACTATTTTTCAGTTCAAAAGGTTATAAAGTTTGCAAATAGTGGCCACCTTAGCCTAAAAAAAATAGTATGTTTAAGTCTTTGATAAAAAAAACGTATAAATGTCCGAACTATTGATTAAGTATTACTTTAGAAAAGCAAGGCATAGCGTATATTAAAACGAGTATAAAGCATTTTGTCAGGTGTATTTATTTGTAGTGGATTATTTTCCCAATTTCGTGTCACCGTACTTTTCTGCATTTTTATACCAAAACCTACCAAAAAGTGTCGTGCCTTTTTTGCTGACGCTCTTATGCCAATATTTGGATTGATATAAAAACCACTTGTTGCATCTAAGATGTCCCAGTCTCTTCTATTATTAAAACCATATCCCAAGCCGAGGCTGTAATAAGGCGAAGCAGAACTATTGCGGAGATAGCCTCTAAAATCTGTAAAAAGCGAGATAAAGCTGGCTTCGCCATAGTTGTTGGCTGCTATGCCACCGCCAAACGAAAGCCATTGATTTTTTTGATACCCCAAAATATATTCTGCACCAAAACCGCCTGCAACATTATCGTTTCTATCACGCCCAGACAGATATGAAATACCCAAAACATTGTAAAATCCTTTTGTTGGAATATGTTTTACAATATTTGCTGCTGCTTTTTTCTGAACAACACCTGTTTTGTCGAGTTCTTTTTTCGTTTCCATTTCTATTTCTTCTACTGCCCAAGTAGGCAACGCAACAGCTTCTTCGGCAATTTTTACTACCGTTTCCATCTCAAAAACAAAAATGCTACCGTCCAACAATTCAATTTTTACGCTTTTACTTGGCAACAATTCAATGATGTTTCCTTTGATAATACTACCATTTTTTAAATAGACAACATCTGCCATGTAAGTTTTTGTATCTTTTGTTTTTTCAATAACTGTTTCTTGCGAAAAAAGAAAGGTAGGATTAAAGAAAAAAAAACATATCAATAAAAATAAGCTTATTTTTTTCATAAATAGGTTAGATATTAAAAAAAATAAACCTTCAAGGGTGTTGAATTTCGTGGTGTTTTTTTATAAACGTTCGCCCTATTTTTTGTAAGAAATGACA
>JBMZCV010000160.1:0-11403 GCA_049613665.1 Chitinophagales bacterium
AAATATATCAATATTAATTTGTAATATATCACTTATTTCAAAGCGAGAATAGCTGCATTGACGTGAAAAACATTATCATAACATTTCATATAAAAAAAACCTAAAAACTAATTGCATAGTTTTTAGGTTTTTTATGATTTAACTAAGCGTTTTTGTCGAAACACTTATTTATATCTTTTTTTAATTGCTGATACGTTCGATAGCCATAGGCAAAATTTCGCCATTTACATCAAACTCACTATGATAGCAAATACGACAGCGTGGTTCGTACAAATCTTTTTCGCCCAACACAACTTGACTATCTTGCTCCTGGATTTTTTTGCGATAAGAATGGCTTGCCAAATTGCCACATTTGACGCAAATAGCGTGTAGTTTTGTCACAAACTCGGCTACCGACAAAAGGTGAGGCATTGGCCCAAAAGGACGACCTTTGTAGTCCATATCTAAGCCAGCAGCGATAATACGCACGCCTCTTACGGCTAACTCTTCGCAAACTAATGGCAAATCTTTGTCGAAAAACTGTGCTTCGTCTATCCCAACAACTTGCATATTGTCGGACATGAGCAAAATCTCTCTCGAATGCGATACAGGCGTTGAAGCGATGACATTTGAGTCGTGCGACACGATATTTTCGACATCATATCTGGTGTCGATGGCTGGTTTGAAAATTTGCACACGTTGGTTTGCAATTTGTGCACGTTTTAGTCTTCGGATAAGCTCTTCGGTTTTGCCCGAAAACATTGAGCCGCAAACTACTTCTATCCAGCCTTTTTTTACTTGAGGTTCTAAAAACATTGTGAGTCTTTATTTTTTTTTGAAAGGGCAAATTAGCTAAAATTTATAGAAATACTATAAGAATAGAAGGTATTTATTTTTACAAAAATGTAAAATTTGTTTTAGGCATGTTGTTTTGCGTTAATTGTATTTGTGTTCTTTTATTTTCAAATACCGAAAAAATAAGCTAATCTCAAACATATTGTTCATCATATTCAGCATGGTAATTTCTGAAAAACATTCTCAATTCATCTTGAAATGTTTGTTTTTGATGATGTTGTTTTTGATTTTTAATGTATTTTATGACTATATCTGTTTGTGTCGGATTGATAGAAAAAATGTATTGCTTATTCTCCAGAAAAATTCAATTTTACTTGCTCTAAATACTTCAAAACCGCCAATCGTTTTTTCGCATCTTTACTATTCAATGCTGTTTTGAGGAGTTCGTAATGTGTTTGGATAAACAAATATTCATTTTCGTCGAGATAATAAGATAATATTTGCGGCTTGCTGATTTTGGAATTTTGATAATCTCCTTTTAGCATCTGGCTTTTTTCGTCCCAAAAATAGCTAACTATTGTCGAATCTTCTACGATTTTATACTCTGTAAAAAAAGTGTTTAACATAGATTGATAATATACCATTTTTAAAGTTAATGGTTGATGCGTTATCACACTTGTTTTGAGTCGCAATTTGCGAATATGCCAATGAGCTTGTAAGTTAGCATTTTGCAGTTCATTTAAAATAGGTATCAATGTATCGTTTTTGTATTTGTAGAAATAAAAGTTGTACCACCAAATACCTGTACCACTTTGATAGTTTTGCTCATAATAAATAATAGTTTCGTTGGCTTCATTTTTATAATGTTCCAACTCCAAACCATATCTATTATGTATTAAATGATAACCAATGATTTTGTTTTCGGAGAAAAAATAAACATCTGGCGTATATAAAGGATTTATCGCAAACTGTTTGAAAGAATCTATTTTGCTAAAAGAATAAAATGTAAAAGGCAAACCGTCAATGCCATAATCTTCTTTATCGAACTTTGAGTGTTGGAATAGTTTTTCTGCAAATGCAAAATCCATCAATCCATTTTTAGAATAACTTTTGAGCTTTTCAAAATCGCTTTTATTGATTTCTTCTGATAGTTGCAAACGACTTCTAAACATCGAATCTGGATATTCCAAAACTTTCTCTAAGCCAACTTGAAGCGGCAAATTACCGATGCTATCTAAAAAATGGCTTAGATATTCTGCTGTATAACTTAGGCTTATTTTTGCAGTATCGGTTTTTTCTGGCGAAGTATCAACATCGTTTTTTACATGCTTTAGGCTATCCAAACCTCCAATAGCACCTTTTTTGTTTGCTTTTTGTTTTAAATTGTCACAACTACAAAAAAGTAAGCTCAACACAAGAAAAGTGTATATATATTTCATATTATTAGGGATTATAAGTGATAGAAAATGAAGGCTTTTGATAGTAAATGTCTATGCAAAACAATGTGATATTTCATTGAAACTCAAAAGGTGTTTGTGATACCTCCTAAAATCCAATTTTAATCTAAATATCTATTTTTTTGAAAAAAAGTGCGAAAAGATAGGTGTAACAACACAAAGCATTTTCATCTATCATAATACTTACAATTTGCTTGTAATGAATATGTCAAAATAACACTTTTTTTAAAAAAAAACACTCAATTTTATCTACCTTCATGTATCTGAAAAAAAATAAAAAATATTTATAAATTATGAATATTAATTCTAAAAAACTAATTTTCAAGTTTTTAAATATTATTAAAACAACTACTATAACTTTACCTACTACCTACCATTTATCATACTGTCACCTACTACTTAGTCTAAATAAAATACAAGTTACACTTAATTTTACTCATTTCACACATTTAACTTATTTTTAAACTTACAGTATGCGATTTTTTTACTTAGCTATTTTAGCTATGCTTCTTCTTTTCCAAAGCTTTACAAACATAACTGCTCAAAATTGTAGTTGTACCAACTGTCCTATTATCTTGCCAGATAATCAAACAGAAAGTGTGGTAGCAAATCTTGTTGTCGAAACGACTAACAATAATAGTTTGGGCGTAAACAATTTTTTAGAACAAGTGTGTTTAAACATTAATCACACTTGGCTAGGCGATTTAAGTCTTTCACTAACTGCACCTAGTGGTGTTTCGGTAGTATTATTTGACGATGGCAACAATGCAACAGGCTGTCCCTGTGGCAATTCGAGCGACGATATGGAAGTTTGCTTTACTTTAAATGGGCAATCTACCGATGGTATTTTTGGCGGCGGCAATGTTGCTAATTGTTCTAATATCGACTACCTCGACCCCTGTAATGGCAATAATGACAATGGCGAACCTTGCTATTTTGGTATGTGGGAGCCATGGGAAGCAAGCTGTGGCAGCGGCCTTGACCAAATCAACACAAGCGGAAGCGTTTCGGGAATTTGGACATTAACCATCAACGACCATGTACCTGCCAATCAAGGTATGTTGCTTGATTTTTCATTAGTTTTTGCGACTCCTCCAGATGCCTGTCAGTCAAGCGTCGACTGTAATGTTACAACAGGAACATTTACAAGCAGTACAGGTAGCTCTCAAATTTCTTTATGTACTGATGAGAGTTTTACCATACTTTCCAACGGCGATTACGAATTGCCTTATCCTAGTGCTGGCGAAGTTTCTGAATTGGTTTATGCTATTTACAATTGTCAGCCGACTAATCCAAATCCTAGTAGCGACCCTTGCTTTTCTGGCGTTTTTTGGGGAAATGAAAATATTGATGAAACCTCTCCTCTATCGTTAAACGTCAATGGTGTGCCTAATTTGCCTGCTACCGTAACTCCATCTAACAATACATTGTGGTATGTTCCGATTACGGCAGATGATGGCAACGATGGTCTAAATCCTAATAGTGCCATCAATTATGATTTTAACCTTGATGGTTGTTATGTTTTAGGAACTCCTGTTCAAGTAACCTATGCTGACCCTATTTCCGTAATAACATTAGCCAATAACTGCGATTTAAACACAGAAAATGGCAACGTTGTTGTCAGCATTTTTGGTGGTTTGGCTGGCTTAAATGGAGGAACATATAGTTTACAAAACTTAGGTGCAGGTACTATTCCTTCAAATATTAGCATTGCTGCTGGTGGTCAGGCTTCTGTCACGATTGACAATCTCAATGCTGACGATGCTTTTAGTTTTTTGGTAACCGATAATTTTGGTTGTAGCTATTTGTATGAAGGTAGTGAGTTTAGCTGCTCTTTAGTTGGCACATTGTGCAATATCGACGCTACACTAACAGCTACTCCTCCCACTTCAGATTTTGAAAATGGAAGGTATCCACCTAATCAGACCGTTACTTTTTGCTACAATATTAATAGATATGAAAAAATAGATTGTAACTATTTGCAAGGGATTGTGCCTTTTTGGGGCAATTGTTGGCAAGAAACAGTAGGAACAGAACCTACTGTGACTGTTACTTTGCAAAATGTTGGGTTAGTTCCTAGCACTATAAATCCAGCAATAGGAGTTTCTAGCGGTTCATGGAATTGGTATGATGATGGTATTATGACTTACAATAATCTAGCAGACGGAAGCTTACCTGCTAATACGCCTGTCGGTGCAGGCTGGTTTTTCAATACTAGCTACGATTCTCACATGTTGGAATATGGTACTCCCAACCCAGACCCTAGCGACCCTAGTTATAGCTATGGCGATGGCGATGCAATGGAAATAGATGATTGTGACCCAGCAGGAAATGGTTTTACTTGGGAAATTTGCTTTCAACTCACTACTAAAGATACAGGCGAGTGTTTGGGTAATACGGATTGTACGGTAGGTGTCAAATCTTATTCCGATGGCGAAGTTGGTGTATGGAATAATTCTGGTTGCACAGCAGACTCTCCTGTTTCTATTAGTGGTGCGATGTGCTGTTTGCCAGATTTAGAATCCCAAACCTTAACGGCTTGTGCAGGCGAAGAAGCAATTTTAGACCCTGCTTTTGCAGAAAATGGAACGATTTATTGGTATGGAAATGCAGTAGGTGGCTTATCACAAGGCATTGGTGCTACTTTTACCACTCCTCCATTACCTTATCCTGGCCCACTTATTTATTATATGGAACTACATAGAGGAAATTGTGTAGGCGAAAGATTTCCTTTTACAGTAACAGTAGAAGCTTCTTATACTGCCGAAATTAGCGGAGGTGGTTATGTTTGCGATGGCGAAACCATTGACTTGCAAATTGACCTAACAGGCCCTGCTCCGTGGGAAGTAGTATATGCCATTGATGGTATTGACCAAGCTCCAATAACGATTACGGCCGCTCAAAATCCTTATACTTTGACTGCGCCTGCTCCAACAAACAGCGAATCTTTATATACGCTTACTTCTGTTGGAAGTGCTAATACTTCCGATTGTCAAGGCTTTGCATCTGGTAGTGCTATTGTCAGAAGAAGTCCTCCTCCTACAGCAAGTGCTTTGGGAAGCGGCACAATATGCGATAATGGCGAAGAAACCGTTGAGATTCTTTTGGAACTAAAAGGCGTTGGGCCATGGCTCATAGAATATGAAGTCGATGGACAAAGTTTTAGCTTGGTAGCACCATATACACCGTATCCTGTAACAACAGATTTGGAAGGCACTTATATCATCACATCTGTTAGCGATTCTGTTTGCGAAGGTACACCAGACAATGATAATCCGCCAACTGTTACGCTCTTGCCAACGCCAAATGCTGGTACAGACACAGAGTATGACATCTGCAACACACAAGGAACAATTAATTTAATTGATGTATTGGAGGGCAACCCTGATGCTGGTGGTGTTTGGACTACATTTAGCGGCGTACCATATTCTGGCACTTTTACTCCAACTATAAATGTTTCTGGCTTATATAATTATACTGTCGATAATGGCTTTTGTGAAGCTACTGCTAGTATTATTGTCAATATCATAACAGGCCCTGATGTTGGAGAAGATACAACTATTGATATTTGCGAAACAGATGCTCCCTTTTCTTTATTTGACCAAATAGATGGAACACCAGATATAGGCGGAACTTGGACAGACGAAAATGGAAATGTAGTTGTTGATACTTTCAATCCTTTAAATGATAATGCAGGCGACTATTTTTATACTATTACTACGCCAGAATGTACTGTATCTTCTACTTTGACCATCAATAATATTGCTTTGCCAAATGCTGGAAATGACAACATCGTCAGTATTTGCGAAGATGCTCCTGCTTCCAACCTTTTTAATCAAATTGGTGGAACGCCAGATTCTGGAGGCTCTTTCACAGATGAAAATGGAAATCCTTTTGGCTTCAATTTTAATCCAATCATTCACAATTCTGGCGTTTATACTTATACTGTAAACAACGGCAATTGCTCTGCTTCGGCTACTGTTACCATTAACATAACAACAGTACCAAATACTGGGCAAAATACCAATATAGATATTTGTGAAAATGATGCTCCTTTTAGTTTGACACAAAGCCTCAACGGAAACCCAGATTTGAACGGAACATGGACAGACGAAAATGGAAATACCATTGCCGATTCTTTTAATCCAAATACACAAGCAGCAGGCAATTATACTTATACTATCGACAATAATGTTTGTGTAAATTCAACAATATTGACAATTAGTTTGACGGCTTCGCCAAATGCAGGAACTGATAGTAGTTTTGAAATTTGCGATACCGATGCGAGTTTTGATTTAATAAATGAGCTAAATGGTTCGCCTGAAAATGGTGGAATATGGACAGATTCAAATGGAAATGCCGTTTCTTCTACTTTCAATCCACAAAATGATGTTGCTGATACCTTTACATATACCGTTTCAAATGGAAATTGTAGCAATTCTAGCACCTTAACAGTTGATATTGTCGCTACGCCAAACGCTGGCCAAAGTGTTGGAGCTACTTTTTGTGTTAGCGATTTACCTATCAATTTAATAGATTATTTAGGCAATTCTCCTCAAAATGGCGGAACATGGACAGCCCCTAATGGCAATGCTTTTGGCGACATATTCACGCCTAGCACCGACCAAAGCGGCATTTATACTTACACTATTATAAACGGAATTTGCAACGCAACGGCTTTTGTCGATATTGCTTTACTTCCGTTACCCAATGCTGGCCAAGCTGCAATTCACGATATTTGCCCAACTGAATTGCCTTTTAATATGCAAGTTTTTTTGAGTGGCACGCCTGAAAATGGTGGAATTTGGACAGACGAAAATGGAAATACTGTCAATGAAGTGTTTGATATCAACGCTCAAACAGCAGGAGTTTTTACCTATACAGTTGGCATAACACCTTGCTCAAGTAACTCTACACTAACCATTAATGTCAACAACGATTTAGACGCAGGCGAAAATACAGCAATTAGCGTTTGTCAAAATGATACACCTTTCAACCTTACCCAACAACTCAATGGCACACCACAAAACAATGGCTCATGGACAGATAATAATGGAAATGCTGTTGCTGATTCTTTTAATCCTGCTACGCAAAATGCAGGCATATACACCTATACAATTGTTGATGGAAATTGCTTGGCAAGCACAACTTTAGATATTAGCATTGTAGCTCAATTTAATGCAGGTACGCCAACTGAAATCACAGTTTGCGAAAATGAAAACAGCTTTTTATTATTTGAAATGCTTGAAGGTTCACCAGATGAAAATGGTGTGTGGACTGACGAAAATGGAAATGTTGTTACCAATTCTTTTAATCCAAATACTGATGCAGTAGGTATTTATACTTACACACATGGAAGCGGCATTTGCAGCACTTCAAATACTTTAACCATCGCTATTGATGCTTTGCCAAATATTGGCTTAGATACAAATTATGATATTTGTGCCAATGATGCAAGTTTCAATCTGATAGATGTATTAGAAGGCTCACCAGATACAAATGGAATGTGGACTGACGAAAATGGAAATGTTGTTACTGATTCTTTTAATCCGACAACCGATGCAAGCCAAATTTTTACTTATAGCCTTTCAAATGGCGTTTGCGATGCTTCAGCCGCCTTAAATATCAATGTTGTGACGACAAACAACGCTGGCGAAGACAACAATATTAGCGTTTGCGACAATGATGCAAGTTTCAATTTAATAGATTTTTTGAATGGAACAGCCGCCAATACAGGTACTTGGACAGACGAAAATGGAAATCCTTTTTCAAATACTTTTGACCCTACAAATGATGCAAGTGGCATTTATACCTATACCGTTTCGGCAGGAAATTGCTCGGCTATGGCTGCTTTAACAATTGATGTGCAAACTTCACCAAATGCAGGAGAAAATGCTACTATGACGGTTTGCACTAGCGATTCGCCTTTCAATCTCATTGATTTTCTAAATGGAACTCCGCAAAATGGAGGCAGTTGGACAGATGAAAATGGAAATGCTATTTCAGATATTTTTAATCCTGCTTCGCAAAATGCTGGCAATTATATTTATACCATTTCAAGCAATAATTGCGAAAACTCTGCTATTTTAAACATTAGTGTAGAAAGTTTGCCAAATGCTGGAAACGATAGCAGTATTGATATTTGCGAAAGCGAAAACCCTTTTAATCTCTTAGACTTTTTAGATGGAAATCCGCAAAGTAGTGGTTCATGGACAGACGAAAATGGAAATGCTGTTTCAGATATTTTTAATCCTGCTTCGCAAAATGCTGGCGATTACACTTATACACTTGCTTTCGGCACTTGCTCCTCCTCCGCTATTTTGAGTATCAATATTGATGCTTTGCCAAATGCTGGAAATGACGCAACTCATGCTGTTTGCGAAAACGAAAACCCTTTTAATCTCTTAGATTTTTTGGGTGGCACACCAGAGCAAAACGGAACTTGGCTAAATCCTTCGGGCAATCCTACAGATGCTATTTTTGTGCCTAGCATTTCGCCTGCTGGCGTTTACGTTTATACCGTACAAAATGGTTTATGTAGCCAAACTGCCTTACTTACCATCAATGTTTTCAGCTTGCCAAATGCAGGCACAATAACAACTATTGATATTTGCGATAGCGAAAATCCTTTTAGTTTAACAAGTGTTTTGAATGGAAATCCAGAGCAAAACGGCTTTTGGACAGATGAAAACGAAAACCCTATTGCAGATATTTTTAATCCTGCTTCGCAAAATTCAGAGAGCTTCATTTATACCATTAATAATGGTCTGTGTCAAACCCAAAATTTCTTAAATATTACGGTTTTAAATACGCCAAATACAGGTACAAATACAACTGTTGATATTTGCGAAACGGCGGCGGCTTTCAATCTCATAGATTTTTTAGGCAACTCGCCAGACCAAAACGGAACGTGGCAAGCACCAAATGGAAATATTTTTGATAGCGAATTTACGCCTGGCCAAGATGCAGCAGGAAACTATGTTTATTCGATAGACAACAATGGCTGTTCAAGTAGCACGATACTAAGCATTAATGTTTCGGCAGCAGCAAATGCAGGAACTGACAATAACATTAGCGTTTGCGAAAGTGAAGTTGATTTCAATTTAATAGATTTTTTAAATGGAAACCCTCAAAGCGGAGGCTCATGGACTGACGAAAATGGAAACATTGTTTCAGATATTTTTTCGCCTGCTACCCAAAATTCAGGAAATTACATTTATACCATTGAAAACAATATTTGTTCGAGCTTTGCTACGCTAAATATTAACATCAATAATTTGCCAACAGCTACCTTAAATGGCTCGGTAGATATTTGTAATGGAGAAACAGCAACGCTAGATTTTGAACTCACAGGAACGCCACCTTTTACGCTCATTTACAGCGATGGCACAACAAATTTTACCTTAAATAATTTGAATAACTCGCACAACGAAACGGTTTCGCCAACGCAAAATACAAGCTACGAAATCGTGAGTGTAACAGATATAAATGGCTGTTTTAACGATAATATCACAGGAAACGCAACCATTAATGTGAATGATTCGCCTACTTTGAGTAATATTGAAGCAATTTGTTTGGCAAATAATACAGAATATACCATAACTGCAATCATAAACAATGGCTCTGGCAATTATAGCATTTCGCCAGCAAGTGCAGGAACGATAAATGGCAATACTTTTACGAGTAATCCAATAGCAAGTGATACGGCTTATAGTTTTGAAATTGCAGACGAAAATAACTGCGAAATCGCTTTTTTGAATGGCAGCTTCAATTGCGATTGTGCCACAAATTCAGGCACTATGTCGCAAACACTTTTAGAGGCTTGCGAAGACGAAAACATTACAGTTATTTCAGATGGAAACAGCAATAATGACGGAAATGATGTTTTTGCATACATTTTGCACGATGGAAATGGAACAGTTTTAGGTACGGTTTTTCAAACAAATACAAGCGGTATTTTCGCTTATGACAATAGTTTTGATTTAAACACAACTTATTATGTCTCTTTTGTTTTGGGAAATAATGATGGAAATGGAAATGTCGATTTGAACGACCCTTGCTTGTCGGTGGCACAAGGCACGCCTATCATTTTTTATGAAAATCCAATACCAAACGCTGGAAATGATACCGCAGCTTGTGGAACAACTTTTGCATTGTCTGGCATTTCAAGCATTGGCACAGGAATATGGACATACTCGCCACCAACTGCCTCCGCTACGGCTACTTTTGCAAACGCAAATGATGCTCAAACTACTGTAACAGTTAGCGAAATAGGCACTTATAGCTTTACTTTTACAGAAACAAACGGCTTATGCGAAAATTCGGCAAGTGTAAACATTACTTTTGATACACCGAGTATTGTTGATTTTCCAAATGATGCTGAAATTTGCAGCAATGAAACACTCAATTTATCGGCAAGTATTCAAGATAACAATAGTTTGTTAGAAAGTGTAGAATGGTTAGATGAAAATGGCCAAACATTAGGTAACACAACAGACATAACAATTAGTGAAACAGTAAATGGTTGCGAAGCAGCAGTTTTTGTTTATACCTTTAATGTATTTTGTAATGGTGAAGTTGCAGAAACGCAAAGCGTAAATATTACCGTTTTTCCAACACCGCAAAACCTAACACAAGCAAATTCTTGTAGCTTAGAAATGCTTGATAATTGCACGACAGGAAATTTAGTCATTGAATATGATACTGATGGCGATGGAATTTTTACAGATACACCAAACCAAAATCCTATTAGTGGCGAAACGATTGAATGGCAAGCTTTTGTAAATGGCTCAAATTGTGTCGCAAATGGAACAGTTATTGCAAGCTGCACAGGCTGCCCAACAGTTACAAATTTAGCTGACGAAAATGAAACCTTTTGCGACATCGCTACGCCAGATTTTGAAGCAGCAGAAAACACTATAACAATTGATGACCCAAACACACAATTTGTCGAATTTCAATGGTTTTCTGACAATACTTTAAACAATCAAATTGATATAAACACTTACGAAGCAACACATTCTGGCAGTTGCGAAGCAGAAAACATAACACTTTTTGCTGGCCTAATTTGCGATAGCGACCAAACACCTATTTTTGCAGGTACGATAAATATCACCATTTTTCCAACACCGCAAAACCTAACACAAGCAAATTCTTGTAGCTTAGAAATGCT